>JBHPHB010000133.1:0-8478 GCA_042569985.1 Spirochaetota bacterium
TCAAGTTATTTTGGTAAAGATTTTTTTTATTATTTTAACGTAATATAAGAAAAAATATTTGTCAAATGACGGAGATTTTAATATATTAGTTACATAATACTACTAAGAGGTGAAATAATTATGAAGAAAATATTAGTTTTTGCACTATTTTTCTCATTGTGTATAGGTAACGGCTATGCAATTACAAAAGTTGTAAAGGTCAGAGGCCGCGCAGCTTATAAATCTGGGCGTAGATGGCTCCCCCTGAGGGCAGGAATGACTTTGAGGCCCGGAACAAAAGTAAGTACTGGAATCCGATCGAAAGCTTACTTAAGGGTAAACGGCCATACAGTTGTTGTAAGGCCTCTTACTATAATGAGAGTGAAAAGAAGTAAATCTTCAAAAAGGATATCAAGGACTAACATTCGCCTGAGAAGAGGCAGCATAAGGGCAGACGTTAGGAGAAAAAAGAGAATAAGGGTTATATTTAATGTTTCAACACCGGTGGCAACTTCATCAGTGCGGGGAACGGGGAAAGTGGTTAGATACTGGCCTGTTGGAGGCATGTATGTTGGAATGCTGAGTAATTCCGCTGTAATAATGAATAAAAACGGAAAAAAGGTTAAACTAAGCGGAGATCTGAAATTTAACCAGAACGGAAAAGACTCGGCCCCTGAAGGCCTTTTCCAGCAGGTTAAAGACCTCATTATGACCATGCTCAATGATCCCAGCCTATCAGAATCTGAAAGATTAGGGCTCCGCCTGTTTGCCGATGAATTTCTCAATAATTCAGAAGGCGCTGACAGGATAGTTAGAAATGCAGCATATAACTTAAGATTAAGGTTAATTTATCCATAATCTATCTTTAAATGAGTATAAATCAACAAAGGGATGCCCCGTAAAGGCATCCCTTTTTTTAATTAATTGCACAACCTCATAAATTCAACTTTTTACTTCTTTTAAGTTAAATGAAACCATCCATCATAATTTATAAATATTTTATGAAATATCATGCATGTTATGCTGTTAGATGTTTCATTTAAGAATTTATACATTTTTTATAATATAAAGAAAAATAATTATGGACATTTCTGCATAAATTTTAAATTATATTCTATTGAACTGTTAAATATTAAGTAATCATTAATATTAAGAAAAAATATAATTTCAAACAAAAATTAAGGAAACTAATATGAAATCATTAAGCAAAATTCTATTGTCATTATATATCTTATTTATGCTCCCTGCAGTTATCTTAGCACAGGAAGTGGATCCCGCAAAGGATGACACAACTGCCACCATAGGTACCGATGAAGCCATCAAAGATATTGAGCATGACTGGTCCTATAAAACAAAAAAAATCCAATACGGCGGCTGGATTACACCTGCCTTTATTCAGGATTACAGGGACGACAGTGAATATCTTAATTCATCTGTTACAACCATAAGGCTCTGGTCGAAGTTCTATCTCTGGAAACACAGTTTCCTGCACCTTAGGATTAAAAATACACTCATCGGATACCTTTCACATGAGGGTTATAAGCTTCCGGACGAAGTGGAAAATCAATTCGATGTGGACCTGGCCTTTCTAAAGATGTCCTTTCTGGATCAGAAACTGAGGTTCTATGTTGGAAGAAAGTTCTATATCCTTGGTTCCGGGCTCGTCTATAATGGCAGGGGCGATGGAACTGAACTGAATTTTTATTCAACTTATGTGGATTTCAAAGTATTCTTAGCGTATACAGGTTTTTTAAGTTTATCATCCAATAAAACAAATCCCTTCAGGTTAAGCACCAATGATGACATAAGAAACATTTCCGAGGATTCAGAAAGAGTTTTCACCGGCGGTATTGTCAATTTCAATATAATGAACCACAATGTCTATGTTCTCCTTGTGGCACAATTTGACACCGGCGATGAAAAACCCGGCATTAGAAGCAAATATGATTCACAATACTCCGGTATTGGCGCAAAGGGTTCATTTCCATTTAATCTTACATACAATGCCGAAATAGTATATGAGTCCGGTTTCAGTTATACCGAAACCAATCAGAAAAAGATGATAAGTGCCGTTGCGGGAACATTTAACCTCTATTACTATTTAAAACATGTTTTTAAGAAAAAAACCATATTTCATGAACTCAATCCATTAATTGTCGCACATTATGCTTTTGGTACAGGCGATTCAGACCGCACAGGCTATGAGGATTCAAGAGGTAATACGGCAGGCCTTGACCAGGGTTTTATTTCTTTCGGTACTTTCATGGGCGGTTACGGCCTTCGTCCGGTTCTTGGAAACATTCACATAGTCAGGCTTGGTTTTGCCCTAACTCCATGCTACTGGACTAAAATATGGTATCTTCAGCGTATGACTTTTATCTTTAAATACTCTGCATATATAAAAGATAAAAAAGATGGCACCATAAACTATGGTGAATTCCCCGGTGGAAGCAAATTTGTAGGAAACGGTGTAGACCTTACATTGAGATGGAAAATCATGTCCGATATATCAATATACATCAACTACGGTGTCTTTGTACCGGATTCATCTCATAGCGGAGAATCACCAAGGCATTTTGCAATGGAAGGAATTAGCCTGCACTTCTAAGCATTCAATTGTAAATCTTCAAACTTGTTTATGACTATTAACGCTAGCTGAAAGAGTATATGTCTTTCAGCTAACGGCTATTAGTTCTTATTGATCCATCAAGCAGAACATGTTTATTTAATAATTTTAAATGCCTACCAATCTATTAAAAATATGGTTTGGCAAACACCAAATCTATAGGATCCGGTAATATATATGTATTGTTACTGTCAATCGTAATGATTTGACATCCCACATAATCAACTCCAGCCATAGGTGTGGGATAACCTCCCCCTTCCACATATACTGCTGCCATCAATACATGATCTCCATAAGTTACTCCGGAAAGGTCTATGGCAGTACCATTATAATCTATGGTTACGGGAGGACTAATGCCTGAAATATCAAAACCCCAATTTAAAAAATATGTGGGCATAGTTTTTACACCCTCCGTACAATTACTTTCAGGTGGATATAAAGTAAGGGCGATTAAATTGGGAGTTCCCACCAATCCATCATGAAAATGAATTTTAAAATCCAGCGTACTGTTATCACCCGTATGGCCGCCCAGTGAATACTCATTTTCGGTTGGAACTGCCAAAGGAAGTCCCTTAAAAAAGCTCCATATTGCAGGTCCCGCAAAGTCGGGCCATGCATGCCCCCCGTAGGAGTGGCTATCATCAAAGAGGTCATGGTAACAGTACTCCACAGGATACCCTTCCGCACAATCCTGGTAAGCCAAACAGTAATAGCCGTCACTTCCCACTAATGGGGTTTTTGACCCATTACAGTCATTTATCTCATTCCAGTAAGCAATTGATTTGTTGCCTTCCGTGGGCATCACAAGGGTATCACGGTCTCCATGTACATCAATTACAGCAGTCCTGCCAATACTGGTGGTTTTAAATAACACAACACCTGCCACCGGGGCAATGCCTCTGAAAATCCCCCTTTTCTGCCCCAGAAAATGAACCATACCTCCACCACTACTATGCCCCACGGCAAAAACCCTGTTCCTGTCAAAGCATATTTTTGATTCAAGGTATTCGTAAAGGTCATCAAAATATTCAAGGTCGGTGGCAAAATACCATTGTGCAAGCCCGCTTGTATCAGTTTTCGCATTGGGATAAACAAGTATTGCCTCCTCGCCCACTGAACCGTGCAAATTATAATAATCATTTAAAAGATATGCCGAGTAACTCCCTCCTGTCCCGTGATAAGCAAAAATTATTGGGTAATTTTTATCACAGCTATAATCCTCGGGGAGTTTTAAATAAAAGACTCTTTCCCCATCCCCCGATATTATTGAATGTTCCCCTGTTTTCAATGATGTTCCGTCACTACAGGCAAAAGCAAAAACCACAAAAATCAATAAAAAAGCAATACTCATTTTCTTTACCATCATCTTTTCCTCCCAACATTTAAAAGCTCACTAATTATCTTATATGTTACTTCAACAATTATTATTGTAAATTATTTTTTGACGAAAAATTGAATTTATTACTATCGCATAAAAGATTTATTTCCGGTAATCCTTCCGGTAATTTGACGGTGTAATTTTCATAATTTCTAAAAATGCCCTGTTAAATGTCCTTAAGTTTTCAAAACCAACGGATGAAGATATATCACCTATATTTTCATCACTACTCCTTAACTTTTCTGCCGAGTCCATGATGCGGAGATATTTGATATACTCGTTGATAGTTTTTCCCGTATATACTTTAAAGTATTTACCAAGATGGTTGGGACTTATATCAAGTGAAGCTGCCAGTCCCTCACGTGATAAATCATATAAATAATTTTCATTGATATAATATAATGCCTTCTTGATTTTTGTTTTTGTTGTGGCCGTTAATTTTGTCCTGCTTTCATTATCACCAATTAAATTCAGCATATGAGAATCTCTGCCGGCATTTATGAACCTCTTCCTCAATGATTTGATTTTATTGTAAAGTCCAATTGATAAAAACACGGACATCCACAAACTACCAATGGGCATGGACCATTTTCGTATTACCGGCAAATTTAATGAACTGTATATTGACATGTAAGACAGCAGGACACTGATAAATAATCCGCAAAATGAAAATAGATAAAACAGGGCAGATTTATCACCTTTAACAGCCTGTCTTATCGCATAGATTATCAATATTATTGACATGAGAGTTGAAGTTACCGCGCCAATTGTAGTAAGTTTTGAAGTTTTGAAAACTGTCACCGCGATAAATGGTATAACAAATATTATTTCACCGATGATTATAATAATATTAATTACCGGCGAATTCTCTTTGAGATTGAAAAAATGCCTGGAGAATTGATAGAATGCCACAGGTATCAGTATGATGAGTGCATTGATTAAGACATATTGAATTATTGGGTATTGTGGCCATATTAGTTGAAAGCCCGGGCCGTAATAGGAAAACCCCCATAAGGCAAAGAGGAGGTTAAAAATAGAAAGATATATGATCTCCATATCATGAAACAAAATATAGTTAAAAATAAAATACACCGAGAAAAAAAACATGAGAAAAATAAACGCCCATATAACAATAAGTTCCTCAATATTATTTTGCTCGTACAACTTTTTAGAGTAGATTTTCATGCTAAACGTTATATGGCTGCTGGAAACGATCTTTATAATATATGTAACAGGGCTTTTTGATTTCTTAATCTTAAAAACATAATTTCTATGGTTAACCTCTCTATTGGAGAAGGGAAAAAGGTCGCCAATATTTTTCTTTGACCTCACAACCAGGTCTTGTTCAATTTCATAGAATTCAATGTTATCAATATTGGGTTGATCTATTTCGAGATACCTTAATTCTGAGCTGTCATTTAATATTGTGAATTTTAACCAGATATCTGATGATGTAAACTGAAATGCCATGTAATCATTTTGATACCTTGAGAAACTTGCTGATTTAAGGACACTCTGAATATTAAGATTTTTATTCCTGTCTAAAATATATTCTACATATTTTCCTACATTAACATTGCCGGCATTATCATCAATTACAAGTATTCTTGAATATGCTAATTTGTGGCATAGAACAATAAAAATAATTATGAGTGATACTTTTCTCATTGTACTATATATCCCCGAGTTTTTTCAGAAAGCTTTTTCAAATATATTCTAATTTCTTTAATTGAATATTATTGCAGAACTTTCATTATTTTACAAGAAATAAAATTATACAAAAAAAGGCTCTGCGTCAATTGAAAATGCTTTTATGCTTTCTACTTGACAATTATTAGATATCCTGTACGTTTTATATTGTGTAGTATTTCATTTAATTCACTTTACCAATCAAAAAGATTACCTATGACTGATAAAAATGACATAAGAAGAGTTGAGCGGCATGCCAAATCCCTGCTCATGAGCAAAGACATCACGCCGGCGAAACTTGAAATCGTCAGGGAGATAATGGATAACGACAGGATTAAACCCCTCGAAAGGTACCGCGCCATTATTGACCTGATTATTAATTGCCCCGACAAACATGTGGATATACCGGAAACAGGTAAAATAAATATCAAAGAGAATGAACCCAAAAATGAACTTTCCCTGGTAGAAAATGAAACCGCCGCACATAATAAAATCACAAATGAACCCACGGAAACTTCCCTATATATTAATGACCTTCATCAAAAATACAACCACCTGAAAATTTTCAAAAGACGATACTTTGTCCACAGGAATAACCGCTTTGGTATAGGTTTCAGGAAAAGATTAATTCCAAGTAAACGGCTAATTAAGATCCTCAGTGACATATCGGATTTCCAGGAAAAGCTTCTGCTCCGCCTTTCATCAATAATGATGGGATTTCTCAGAGATGAAGAAACAGATGACCCAACCATTTTTAATTACATTCGGCTTCTGAGAAAGTGGCTAGTCCAAATACCCCTGGTTAAATATGATTATAATGTAATCAAATGGATGGAGCGGCATATTTTTGAAAGGGAATTTAAAGGCTATGTTGTAAATTACCTTTCCTTTTTGATGCTCCAGTTGGAGACAAGAGAGAAAATTCTTTTACAGATTGAAGATTGGCTGAGAGAAAATGAATTAAAGAAAGAGGAAGTAAACGATGACGATTCTGACCCTGTAAGGAGAGAAAAAGAAAAGAAAAACATGGCCAGGGAAAAACAGATTTATCGATACATGATCCTTACAAGGGCCTTTTTATCAAAAGAGGAAATTGAAGAGAATCCCATTTCCCGAAAATTAAAAATCAATTACAATATAAACAGCCTCCAGGAATTAGTTCATATTGTCATGGAGGCATTGGTTTTCCAAAGAGCAGTTAAGCCTGAGCAGGTAATATCATACTTTCAAATTGAAGCTCCCAAAGTAAGTAATACGGCATGGGACTACAGCGAAAGCATGTTAAAAGAATATGGAAAGGATATGGAATCAAAACGCAGAAAAAAACTTGAAGCTCTGAAGAAGGACCTTTTATACTACGAAACACAGAATATGATTTTGAATATTAATTATGAAGGCCAGAATATACTTATGAGAGCAGCAGGTGAGCAATGGAAAATAATGGATCGAAAAAAGCAGGATCCTAAAATCGTTTATGAGGAAAATTTCTTTAATTTTCTTGATGGACTGGTAAATTATTTTAACAACGCCATCATACCTATCCTTAATGGCTCAACAATAGATTTCATAGACACCAGGCAAAAGGAGCATCAGGGGGCAATTTTTTCACCAGCGTATTTTGAGAAAAAGCAAAACCAATTCACTACAATTTTAGATGAAATGCATCATTTCCGGACCAATAACCCCACTCTGGCTATCAGTAAAAGTGAGGTAAATAAAATTGTGCGCGGACAAATAACCTCAATGTCCCATGTGGAGCGTTTCGTAAAAATCATTGGCGATTTTTTTTACAAACTTGGTAAAGATTTACATGGCATATTTGAACTTCACAAGGTATGGTCATTGAATAGCGGAAATACCGGCAAAACGGAAACAGTTAACTCAACTTTATCCCAAACAGAAATCGAGATTGGGAAAAAGGATCCCGGAATGCCCATCCCCTACCATAATTGTATAATTGAAAAAATTCATGAAGGGAACCCCCTGACAAAAAACTTCACCGGCAAAATAATCCTTGATGAATCCTTAAGAGAAGGCATTTTTTTATATATCATCGGTTTTTCATACCAGACAGCTTTTGAGTGTCAAAATGAACACATCTTAACCGACATCAGGAAAAGAAAACAACTACTGGAAAAAACAAAGGAGATTTCGCCGAAGTAACAAACTAGAGATTTTTTTTAAAACTTATTTTAAATTCAGTACCCCTGGAGCGCTTTAGTTCATATTCACCCTTCACCTGCTTAACAAGTGCAGGGACAAGGTTCAGTCCCAGTGTTTCTGCTTTGCCCACAACTATACTATCTGGCATTCCAATTCCGTCATCACCTAAAACTAACTCAACCTGTTCATCGCCCTTTTCTTTAAGGATAACTTTAATCACCCCGGGCTTACCCCAATCATCAGGAAAGGCATACTTTATTGAGTTAGATATAACTTCATTTATAATCAATCCGCAGGGTACAGCCTGGTCAACATCGAGTTCACATTTATCAACATTAATTTTCATCGCAACTTTTCCGGGATCACACATGTATGACTCAAATAAATCCATCGAAATTTTCTTAACATATTCACCGAAATCCAGGCTGGAAAGGTTATCAGTCTGATACAGCCTCTCATGAATTAATGCCATTGTGTTTATCCGGTTTATGGGCTCTCTTAATACCTTCAACGATTTTTCATCTTCAATATTTGACTCCTGCAGGTTTAAAAGGCTCATTATTATCTGAAAATTATTTTTTACCCGGTGATGTATCTCTCTTGTCTCCAACTGGAGCATCAAAAAGGAAAGGTAATTTACAAC
>JBHPHB010000134.1:0-8326 GCA_042569985.1 Spirochaetota bacterium
ATCGATTTATCCCTGTCTAAAAGGTTTTTTAAATAATATGGCCAGTCAAATTAAAACAATTTCAGATAAATCTCAATTTCAGGAACTATGCAGGACTTTTTTCGTTCAAGGTGAGATTAACCTTAAGACAAAAAGCGGCAACTTGAAATTACAGTACCTGGGCTTTTCCGAGGGCAATATTGCCTTTAGAATCCCCTATGTTAAAAATTTGCCTGAAGTTGTTACTACCGTAACCAGGAACGGGGACAATACAATTTATTCAACATTGAGGTTTCGGGAAAGAAACGAGGATACATTTATATTTACGCCGTTAAAATTCCAGGTATTATCTGAATCAAGAAAGGAAACGAGGATTGACACTGATGGTAGCAGTGTTGGAACAAGCGTGCTTTATGTAAATAATGTTTTCACTGATATTGTTATTAAGAATGTAATATCCATGAATAATAAGAAAGTTGACCAGATTAAGGAAATGGTCAAATCTGATATGCAGAGCAGCTATAATATTATAAATATTACATTCATAAATGAAAGTGCAAATGATCAGAGAATGAAATATGTTATTGAGAACAGAAATCCAATTTTTATTGAGGATATTAATAAAAAGCCGGAGAAAAGGTTTGAGAGAACCTATAATTATTATTTAAACAATATTTATCCTAAGGATTTTCGAATTTCCAGCAGCAAGGACCTCATCTCTGAAGCCGTAATACCCATTATGTTTAGAAACATGATCCCCTATGGATATATTCAGGTTAATAATTCCTTTGCCCTTCAGGACAAACACTTTTCAGAATTAAAAAAGATCGCTATAAATGTTGATAATCTTTTAAAGAAGAATAAACTGTTCAGGGCAACTGATGACAGGTTTCTTGTATCCGATTTTTCAAAAAATGGCATTGGTATTGTATCAAAGGACAGAAAAATAACAAGGATGTTCAGGCAGGATAGTATTGTAAGCCTTGATGTACTGCTTCCCACAAAACAGACATCTACAATTTGCGCAAAGATCAAAAATATCATATTTCTGGATAACGGCATTATCAAGGTGGGCATGGAGATAGTTGATATTGATGCCATAAGCGAAGTAAACTATGATGAGTATCTTGAATCAGTTAATAAATAGATAGTCCCATTATTGGAAACCTTTAATTAATATCTTTTCTTTATTTCAATAAAGGACATTATTAATATCCCTGAGAAATTCGCAATAATAATCAAAATTGCTTTATAGTAATATTTTTATGCATTAATGATTGACATTTTGTGAGGATATCTAACTATAAAGCAATTCAGCTTTGAAGTAATTTTTTGCTTGATTTTTCATATAATTCTTCTTAAAGTTGCTGGACATTGGTTTTTGAAGTTCAAGCTAATTAATATGAATAATAATAGAAACCGGCTCCTTGCCGTCATATTATCTTTGATTTTTTCCGTGTTTGTTTCTTATGCAGTTACAAACAGTAGTTTTAAAAGCAAAAAAAGTAAGATCACCATCATCAAGAAAAGATTTTCAATGAAAATGTACCCCTGCGAAGATTGCCATGACGGCTATCTTTTTGATTTTAATCCCAGAAAACGTAATCTCAGTGAACATAAAAATATCAGGCTAAAGCATTCAGAAAGAAGAAGATGGTGTATTGATTGCCATCATCTATATAAAAGAAATTATCTTAAGCTTGCAAATAATGAAAGAGTTCCTTTTGGGAAATCTCACCGACTGTGCGGTCAATGTCACGGCCCCAATTATCGTGATTGGAAGGACGGTTTGCATGGCAAAAGGACAGGTATGTGGAATGGTGACAAAAAGCATTTCCAATGCACCTATTGCCATAATCCCCATAATCCAAGATTTAAAGAAATGAAACCTATGAAAAGACCGCTAAAGCCAATTGAAATTGTTCTGGTTCCAAAAGAATTAAAAGGGAAAAAAAATAATATAGACTCAACTTCAAAGTCTGATAAGAAAGATTATCAAAAAATCAGGAAAAGAAGAAAAAATAAACTTCTCGAATTAAGAAGATTGCGCAGGGGTAGCCGGAATAAATGAGCAGCAATAATAAGAAAGATATTAGCAGGCCAAAAGAAATGTTAACCAGGAAAGAGCTTCTTCTTAAAGGGGGTGCTGTTGGCATTACCAGTATACTTGCTTCAGTTGGCTGCAGAAAAGACTCGTCTTTCTTTGAATCATTACTGCAAAAACATTTTAAGGAGATGACCAGGGAGGAATTGAAGAGAGTACTGGACAGGCTTGAAAATGAATATTATGAAAAATACAAAAAGAAATTTACACTAAAAGCCACCAATCCCATTCCCAATACTCTTTTTGGTTATGGGCTCGATATTGCCAAATGTATAGGGTGCAGGCGCTGTGTATATGCATGTGTAAAAGAAAACAATCAATCGCATAATCCCCAGGTACATTGGATTACTGTTTTGAGATTTAAAAAGGGTGATAAATTCCTGGATGATATGGAGTTGGGGACTAAATATTACGATCCTAAAAAAGTTCCCCAGAAAAATTATTTTTATATGCCCGTGCAGTGTCAACAGTGTAGAAATGCCCCATGCGTTAAAGTTTGTCCCTCAAAGGCGACATGGCAGGAAGAAGACGGCATCACTGTTGTTGATTACAATTACTGCATTGGTTGCCGTTTCTGCATGGCCGCCTGCCCATATGGAGCCCGCCATATGAATTGGGGCGAACCCCATATCCCGGGGAAAGATATTAATACCAAAATTGAGTATTTAGGGAACCGGCCGCGCCACAGGGGATGTGTTGAAAAATGTACCTTCTGTATCCAAAGGGTTAGAAATGGATTCTATCCGGCATGTGTGGAAGTTTGTCCTGTGGGTGCCCGTAAATTTGGGAATCTTCTGGACCCCAAAAGTGAAATTCGCAATTTAATCGAAAATAAAAGGGTCTTCAGGTTAAAGGACGGTCTTAATACAGAGCCGAAATTTTATTATTTTTTCACAGAATAGTCAGGATGCCAATATGATATATTTCTTAAAACAGATTATCAAAATAATTTTTACCGGCAATAGGCTCTATAAAGCATGGATGATTTTTTTATCTGTTTTTTTCCTTTGTGGCCTGCTGGCATATTTTTATCAGCTTAAACACGGTTTGATAATTACCTGGATGCGGGATCCCGTTTCATGGGGTTTATATATAGGGAATTTTACCTTTTTAGTTGGTGTTGCGGCAGCTGCTGTTTTACTTGTCATACCTGCTTATTTATATAACTTTAAGCCAATAAAAGAGATTGTCCTTTTTGGTGAAATGATTGCAATGACTGCATTAACATTATGTTTAATGTTTATCATTGTTGATTTAGGCAGGCCAGGGGTTGCCTGGCATATTATGCCATTTATTGGGAGAATGAACTTCCCCTCCTCCCTGCTGGCCTGGGATACACTTGTTTTAAACCTTTATCTTTTAATAAATACCGTTGTTGTTTTCTATATCCTTTATTGTTTATACCGGGGCAAAGAGTATAGCATGCGCATTGTTATGCCCCTGGTTGTTTTATCTATTCCCTGTGCCGTTGGCATTCACACTGTTACAGCTTTTTTATATAACGGGCTTGTTGCCAGGCCTTTCTGGAATGCGTCAATTCTTGCACCCCGTTTTTTGGCATCTGCATTATGTTCGGGCCCGGCATTAATGATAATTATATTCCAGATAGTCCGTAAATTATCCAGGTTTGATATTTCAGATAAGGCCATATATAAGATTTCAGAATTGATGGCATATGCCATAGGGTTTAATCTATTCCTTTTTGCAGCTGAGATATTCAAAGAATTCTATTCCGGCAGTATACACTTGGCTCCCCTGAAGTATTTGTACTTTGGATTGCACGATAAAATTGGTTTTGTGCCATGGATGTGGTCTGCCTTAATATTTAATATGGCCGCATTTTTTATTTTTCTTGTCCCGAGGTTTCGGGAAAAACTCCCCGTCCTGAATATTGGCTGTATATTGATCTTTACGGGTGTTTTTATTGAGAAGGGGATGGGTTTAATTATCCCGGGATTTGTTCCATCATCACTTGGAGAAATTTACGAATACTATCCTTCTTTTTATGAAATAGCTATAACCGTGGGAATCTGGTCATTCGGGGGATTGTTTTATACTATCCTGCTTAAAATTGGCCTAAATATCTACGATGGAAAGTTAAGATCTAAAAATGCCTGATTTTTCTACATAATGTTAATGGGTTGAAAATTCCCATTAAAATTTTATATCTCATCAAAATATTCTTATCAAAATTTCCTATGTTCCGATATTAAAACGGGGAACCTATGGTTTTCCGAGACTCTTTTAAGGAGGCTGGCAATGCTGAAGCCTGTAGTTGATTTAGAAAAGATATTATGTGAGCAGAAGAGGGTCTGCCAGAGAATATATGACATAGAAGAAAGGAAAAGCAATGCCATTACCGGACATGATGGCAAACTCCTGGAAAAGCTTTCCCTGGAACAGGAGGGCTTGTTATCAATTATGTCACAGCTGGAAAACCAGAGGTTGCAGGAAATTGATAATTACAGAAAGATTAATAGATTGGATGATATAGCAGAGGGACTGACTCTTAAGGACATTGTGCTTTCCATGGATGAGGATTCATCACATCATCTCTTTAAGTACGGCGTTGAGTTAAAGAAGATCTTAACTAAAATTAGTAAACTCCACAGGAATAACGAAAAGCTGATCCGGGATAACATGGAATTTTTCAACCTGCTCATTTCCGGTATCAAGAGTAATTCCGCTGTTAATGCAGGATACGACAGTGAGGGGAAAGAAGAGGAAAGTACAAAAAATTCAATATTGTTCAATCAAACAGCATAAAGGAGATAAATCATGAGTTCAACATTTATGGGATTGGAAATTGGAAAGAAGGGCCTCATGTCTCACCAGCAGGCACTCCATGTGACAGGTCATAATATATCAAATGCCGAGAACAAGGAATATTCAAGGCAGAGGGTTGTTATTACATCTGCACATCCCCTATACAATCCCTCATTAAACAGGGCAAATACTCCGGGCCAGGTAGGGCAGGGATCGGTTGTTTCGATTGTTGAAAGGATCAGGAATTCCTTTATTGATGACAGGATAGTTAGTGAAAAAAATACCATGGGTTTCTGGAAGACAAAGAATGAGTATATTTACCAGATTGAAACAATATATAATGAACCAACTGATATGTCCCTGAGAAGCCGGCTTGACGGTCTCTGGAAAGCCTGGGAGGAACTTTCAAAACATCCCGAAGAAAGATCAACCAGGGAGGTTGTTAAGGAAAAGGCGGTCCATCTTACCAATGAAGTTAAACATATATATAGACAGCTGTATGATTTAAAGGTAGATTCCAACAGGCAGATTGCCTTAAGGGTAAAGCAGGTGAATATGTATGCAAGGGATATACGCGACCTTAACGAAAGGATCCTTAAGTCTGAAGCGCTTGGGGACAAACCAAATGACCTTAAGGACCGCAGGGACGCCCTCATTGAAAAGCTTTCGCAAATGGTTGATATATCTGTCGGCAGAAGCGATAAGGATGAGATTATTGTATATATTGGCTCTGAGAATTTAGTCCAGGGAGAAGTGTTCAGGCCCCTGGAAGCGGTTATGGACCCAACGAAAGACGGCATGTACAAGGTTGTCTGGAAGGATACCAGGACTGATATTACCATTAAGGGTGGGGAACTTTCAGGGTTACTTGAGATTAGAGACAAAATTGTACAGGATAATATAAATCAGATCAATGCATTTGCCGTAAACCTGGTGGATATGACCAATGAGATTCACAGGGACGGGTTTGGCAGAAGGAATGAAACAAATATTGATTTTTTTAAGCACATGAAAATAAGCGACAATGTTGAAGGAAATTTTGACCTCAATAATGACGGTGTTAATGATACTTCCGCAATCTTTAAGGTTTCCGGTAATAATAAAATTGATTCATCCGCTGCCATTGGCATTACCGGGACACTTACCTTTGTTTCCAACGATGAGACACAGTCAATTAAACAGGTTGACTATAATGCAACGGACACGGTAAATACTGTTATCAAGAAAATTAACGATGCCAAGCTGGGAGTTGTGGCATATATTAACCACAACAAGCAGCTGGCTTTTAAAGCGACAATTTCGAAGGATAACGATAAAAAGAATTTTATGATACGTCACATGGAGGATTCGGGCCAGTTTCTTGTGGGCATGACGGGTATATTAAAACAGAGCGGCACACAGGGAGCATTTGATTACCGCAGGGTTAATGATATTGCTAAATTTCTGCCAAGCAGGGAACATATTACAATAACTCCAAAATTCAACCCCGCGTCATACATGTCCATTTCCGACAGCATTCAAAGCGATGTTGACAGAATTTCTGCTGCACGAGGTAAGGATATTGGTGGGACAGGCGATGTTAATAAATCAAATGGTATAGGTGACGGATCCAATGCACTTAGGATTGCACACTTGCGCTATAAACACGGAATGGTTGATACCAATACAACCTTTGATGATTTCTATATAGCACTTGTGTCAAAAATCGGAACCCAGGGTGAAGAGACAAAGGACAGGGTAAAGAACCAGGAAACCCTGCTTAAAAATCTTGTTAACCTCAGGGAGTCTGTATCGGGAATCAACCTTGACGAGGAGATGGCAAACATGGTGGCTTTTCAGCATGGATATAATGCCTCTGCCCGAGTGGTTTCAATCATGGATAGGATGCTCGATACCATAATAAACAGAATGGGGGTATAGCATGAACCGCATTACAAATAAAATGTTAAATAATACAATGACTTACAACCTTAACCGTCATAAAACGGAGATGGATAATATACAAAATCAGCTGGCTACCGGGAAAAAAATCAGGCTGCCCAGGGACAATCCAATTTCAGCAACGAACCAGATGCTCTACAGGACAAGGCTCACTGAAATTAACCAGTATATAAAAAATATTGATGAGAGTAAGACGAAACTCAACGAGGTTGATACCGCTGTTCAATCAATGCTTAAAATATTTCAGAGGCTAAGAGTACTTACTGTCCAGGGTGCCCATGGAATATACAGTTCCTTTGAAAGAAAAGATGCCGTGGCAACAGAGATTAACCAGCTCCTGGAAGAGCTGGTTAATATTGCAAATACCAAGGGAAGTACGGGCAAGCCCATATTCGGTGGTCATCATACAGGTACGGAGGAACTTCCCAATCCCTTTGTGTCGGTTTATCAGACATTAACAGCTGGTAACCAGGGAGATGCAATGATTGATGTGGAATATAGGGGCAATATCGGGAATATTCTCAGGGAGGTCTCAAGGGGCGAATATATGGCCGTAAATGTTCCGGGAAATAAGATTTTCTGGGGGACAAACCAGATCCTCACTTCAAACAAGGATACCTCGGCCTATGTTGCTTCGACAAACCAGGTGATAAGAATTGACGGAAAAGAGATAAATATTTCTGCCGGAGATAATCAGGATATAATAATAGATAAGATAAATAATGCCGGATTGAGTGTAAAGGCATCCAAGGGCGGGAAAAACAATATAATCCTGGAGTCTACAACCCCTCACCAGATATGGCTTGACGATGCCAGGGGAGGGACAGTTCTTCAGGACCTGGGTTTAATAAACCGGAATTTTCCACAGCCTCCAAATAATATCGATCCCACCGTTACAATAGGAGGTATGTCAATTTTCGAAATGGTGATTCGCCTGAGAGATGACCTCGTGCGTGGTGACCAGGAGATTGTAGGGGGCAGAGACCTGGGTTTAATTGACCTTGCCCTTGATAATATCTTGAGGCATGTTGCTTCCATTGGGGCCAAACAGAACAGGGTAGATGAATTAGCTAAGAGGTTTGAACATAATAAGGGGAACGTCCTTGAGTTGTTGTCCAAAACCGAGGGAATTGATTATGCCGAGACCATAATGAATTTTAAATGGCTTGAGAGTGTGCATCAATACGCATTATCTGTGGGAGCAAAAACAATAATGCCGACATTAATGGATTTTTTAAGATAAAGGAGAAATATATTGGGCCAAGTAATCAACACTAAACCTTTTGGTGAAATTGAAATAAATGAAAATCAGGTTATTGAATTTCCCGATGGTATCCTGGGGTTTGACTATATAAAGAAATTTGTTCTTCTCGATTCAGCTCTGTTATTCATTTCTTCTAAAATCCCATGCCTCACACCATATTTCTCATTAGCTGAAATAGCCTGCTTTCCAATCCTTTTATGAGGATTTACTATTATGGGACCCTGCAGGTTAGCAGTCATTTCCTTGGGATTCTCCGGAATCGTTACAATTGT
>JBHPHB010000135.1:0-8292 GCA_042569985.1 Spirochaetota bacterium
TGATCCCAGCCTCACATTCAGCTGGAATGTTCCGGGAAATAATACATTAGCAATTCGTATACAGGTGGCAAAGGCGCATGATAATGGCACTGCTGACTGGTCGAGTCCAGTACTGGACCAGAACCTCACGGGGACACCAAATTCATTCTCCTACACGGTACCTCCATCCAGTGGGTATAGTAAGTATTTTGCCAGGGTAAAGGTGGAAGGCCCCTCTGGCTGGGACGACTGGGGTGATGCCTCAGATGGTATTTCAGTAGCTGGAATTATTTCTGGTAAGGTAAAGGAAACGGATGGAGATGATGTGGTTGGAGCAGATGTTGTGCTCTACCTCATGTCCGATACGGGAAGGACAAACCCACTTTATACAGTGCAGACCGACAGTTCCGGTATCTTTACCTTTAGCAATGTGCCCATATCAATGGATGATGATCAGTATAGGATTGTTGTAACTGCTTCAGGTGATAGAAATGCAGCAAAGAATAATATATATGTTGGTTTGGGTGAGGTGACAAATGTGGGTGTTATTTATATAATACCGGGATCAGGTACGAATCCCGGTGGTATACAGGGTACTATTGTCGATGCCAATACAGGAGGTTTGGTAGGTGGTGCAATAATAAGCGTGAGAGATTGGGAGGGTAACGAGGTTAATTCCACAGAATCAAGTATGAGTGACGGTACGTTCTCAACTGCTTCAGTTCCGGCAGGAACCTATACCCTTGTTGTTACTAAAACCGGCTTTTTCGAACTTGTAGTTGACAATGTGGCGGTAACAAGCAATCCAAAACAAATGGGCAGGGTTGCACTTTGCGGGGTACTCACGGAACCACAGATTCGAGTTACCCTCCAGTGGGGGGCAACGCCTACTTTGCTTGACCTGCATGTTGTGGGCCCCACACTAAATGCGGATACAGGAGATGCATCTTGGGACGGAGATCCAACAAACAGGTTCCATGTCTTTTGGTGGAGCATCAACCAGGGTTTTCCATGGTTTGATCCAAAAGATAGGCGTTCATATAATGAAGCAACCGGATTATACGGAATTTCTGATCCGGCAGGTGCTTTATCAACAACGAGCCTTGTAATAGATTATCAGAGCGGTTATGGACCTGATACAATAAATCTTTTCAGGTATGGTGGGGCGTCCTATGCCATGGGAGTCTATACTTTTACAGTTCATGATTTTTCCAGTGGCGGAGAATGGAATGATTATCCCGTTACCCTGCGAATTTATGATTCGCTCGGTCTGTGGAGGGAAATAGCTGTTCCGGTTAATGCTCCTGCTCTAAGTGCATGGAAGGCGTTTAAAATAAATATTCAGGGGTTTACACGTTCGCAAAGGACCATTATTGTAAACAGTCAGGACTTATTTGAGGATATTCCGTGTTCTGAAGATGGCAGTACATGTACTAAAGAATCCTTTGACTGGTAAATAAAGTGAGGATGGGAATGAAAACTGATAAGAGATCACCTGGTATGAAAATAATTATCTCTATTTTAATGACACTGTCACTCTTTGTTTCATTCAATGTTTTATACGCACAGGGAGTGATTGGCAGTGAGACAAAAAAGAAGGGTCTTGAAATTGATACAAGCCAGGCACACCTCCTGGTCCTTGTAGGCAGTGGAGTCTTTTCACCTGCAAGTGGTATGCTGGATACGCTTAAACCCAGCTGGAATGTTAAACTCCTTGTACAGTATAACAGGATTGCCAACATTGCCGGTGCCGGTATTGAAATTATGTATTCGGCACTGCCAGACAGGGAGTATGATTATTCGGAAATGCATTTTATTCCAATAATTCCCCATTTTACATTGACTTTTTCCCTTTTTTCAATTATTGATTTACAGCCCAGGCTGGGGGTGGGTATGACAGTGCTGTATACCAGGATCAGGCAGCCAGGCCAAGATTCAATTGACAGGGTGAGCGCTGAATTTACCGCATCTCTGGGTGTTAGTGTGATGAGGACATTTTTTCGCCATTTGACTGTAGGTGTGGACTTTACAGGATACTATTTCTTTGAAAAGGACAGTTCTCTTAATATTTGTGTCAATGGCTTTGTGGGGGCTAAATTTTAGTTTCTAATTAAATTAATAAAGATATGGTATGAGTTAAATAAATTTATATTTAGAGAGGTAACATTATGTTAAAATTGAGGACTGTGAAAGCTTTGTTTGTACTCGTGGCTGTTGTTCTGATAATTGCACCTGCCAGTGCAACAATTACCAGTGACTCTGGACTTGGGCTCTATGAAAAGCCATGGATGGTGGATGGCCTCCATTCAATGATCTATCAAAACCCCGCTTATCTCAGTAAAAACAAGAACCGCATGTTCTATGAAAGGCTGGGTTTTGATAATAATGGTACCAATATGGGCGGATTTATTTGGAATCCAATAAGCAGTTTTAATATTGGTGTTTTGCTGGGCCACCGTGTTAACAACAGTATATGGAATTCAAAGGGTGATGGCAGTTTTTTTCATGTAGGTTCAGGTGGTACGGCCTATCAGCCCGGATCACTGGACAATGCAACTCTCTCTGAAAATAACAGTTCACTGGAGCTGCGAGATCCAAGTGGTGGTGATGATCTGAGACAGCAGATTAAACAACAGGATGTTGCAATTGTTGCCTCCTATGACCTGGGCAATATGGCCTTTGGCTTCAGTTTCAGCTATGCATCAGCCTGGAAATCTGATAATTACAATTCACTAACCCGGGATGACAAGTATACACTTTCAAGTTCTCAATATAATATACTCCTGGGCGGGATCATTGATCTTGGCAATACCATGATCCTGGACTTTGATGTCCTCTATACCTACTATGACCTGGAAAATACCTATAAGGCTGACGATGGTGGGACTGGACTGGAAATGACTTACGAAGGTGATAATGCCATGGATGTCAAATTAGGGGTTGGCTTTAACATGAATATTTCAAATTTACAGCGCCTGCATTTTAGAGTGGCCTATGGTTTTATGAACAGGTCTGCAAAGGGGACCTATAATAATAATGAAATTGATATAGCAAATGATAATTATAAACGCATAGGCAATGAAATTATATTTGGCATTTCAGATGAGTTCAGGTTCTCCAATAATATGATGGCCTTTATTGGCGGTCACCTCAATTTTACTATGTTCAGCTATGAATATTCTGGGGAAATTGTTGAGGGTACAATTACTCCACCGGATGCTTATAAGGCGGATATAAAGTCTGTTTCAATACCCCTTGTCATTGGATTGCAGGGTAACCTGAGTAAAAACTGGACAGCCCGGTGTGCAGTGAGCCATATTATCTATGACATGTATATATCCGATATAACAGTTGGAAGTAATAAGGGTACCATAAATGATAACCTGTCACACGATACTGAATTTACTGTTGGTGTGAGCTATAAACTGGGTTACTTTAAGTTTGACTGGGTACTTAATGTGGGAATTTTTGTTGAAGGGCCATATTTTATCTCAGGAAAAACTCCAGCCTCTATTGGAGGAGGAGAATCATCAACACCAGTTTCCGGTGCCTTTGCAGTGTCATTTGTCTTTGATTCGCTTCTATCAAAGCAGGGACAGTAGAATTATATAAGTCATCATAATAAATATTTTATATTTTTATGATCAGCTCTAAAAGGTTATAAGCGGCAATGCCCATTGCCGCTTTAATCTATTGTGACCTTGTGATGCGTAGACCAAAGTCAATGCTTGTGTAGGTGGAATACATTGTAATTTTATCACCAATCTGGATGCCATAATTATTTGCAAACCAGCTTCCACCAAGAAGTTCACAACCTCTTCCAGTTTGATTATTGCTCCATTCAATCACATTTCCACTCATATCATAGATGCCCAGTTGGTTTGGGATTTTAGCCTTAACTTCTGAAGTGCCATTAGTATCGTAAACAGCAACAAGGCCTGTGGCTGTTGCATTGTCAGTATTATCTGTTGCGCCGCTGGCATAGCTTCCCGGTGTCCAAAAGATGCCGCTTGAAAGGGGCATCTCAATTCCATACCCGGGATTTATTGTGCCTATGTATCGTCCTGCGCATTCCCACTCCTCGATAAAAGGTAGCCTGTAACCTGTTGACATTGTGTCAGCAGTAATACTTAAAAATTGCCCAGAATCTATATCCCGTGGATCCATTAATACCTCTCCTGAATATGTATAAACCGGTGTTAGTCCCGACATTTCGCTTATGGCATTACACCAGATTATGCTGTCAACCCAGCTGATTTCAGTAACAGGATGCAGGTTGTTTAATCCCGGCCCCCCGCTCCCCATGGTTCCGTTATTTGCGAAATTATAGCCGTTTGCAATTGCCCAGGTATGTACAGTGCTCCAGAGTTCATAGGTAACCTCAGTCTCTCCTATGTAAAAAGGGTCAACTGTGTCATTTCCGCTGTCATCAATTCCCGTTGGGAATGTTCCGCCGGGGCAGTATTTCATCTTGAATGTCACCCCGCCAACAATGAATACGCCCCCACCATTGACCTCCCAGGTGTATGCAGTGGCGTTTTCCTCTGCCTGCCAGTTTCCCGCACTGTCCTTTCCTGTGACATAGATGGTGTATGTACCGTCTGTTAAATCGGTACCGTCTATACTTACTGATGCATTGACCTCGGATGACCAGCCTGAATCGTTCAGTTTATATCTATATGATGTGACAACACTGCTGTCAACTGTTATGCTGAAACCTGACTGGACTGTTAACCCCGGCGGTGTGCTTGACAGCTGTACAACCGGCGGTTCAGTGTCCCAGGTGAAGTCAATGTCCCGGTAAACACTGTTCCCCCCAAAGTCAGCGGCTGTGAGCCTTACCGTGTAGTTTCCGTCAATTGCGGCCTCTATGGTTGTGTCTTCTGAATCTGGCGAACCGAAAGTTACATCTCCCGGCCCGGAAAGCTTTTCCCATGTGTAAGAAGATATACCAAAGGCATCGTCCACATCTGCATCATATAAGAACCGGGAGTTCCGTGCGGGAATTGTCTGTGCATTGATAACAGGTGCATCCCTGTCCAGTAAAACATTGAGGTCAAGGCTTGCTTCCTGCCACAGGCCGTCCCTGCAGGTGAACCTTACTGTAAAATTACCGTCTGCCTGGAGTTTGTATATGTTACCGCCCATGATCCCGGACAGGGGCCCCGCTATTGTGGCATTTATATCTTCATCCTTTATGTATTCTGTCCAGGTATTGTCCGGGTTCCCCAGAAGGAAGGCGCCCGTTGAGTCATATACCTGCACCTGGTAGTATCCGCTGCTGTCGCACCTGCAGTTCAGGCCTATGGCCCCGTCCTCGCGTACAAAGGTGTTGGCTGTTCCGGTCTGAGTGATGGTAGGCCCTGTTTTTCCCGTTCCCAGGATTAGCTCCCTTGATACGGAAAGGTTCTTGTGGTCAATTACTGTTACCTTTATGGTTACCGATTGCCCGGGCAGTATATTCCCTGTTATAAAGTCGATAGATGCCGAGTTTCCCGAAACAATCCTGTTCATAAAGCTGCCGTTTTCTGAAATGAATTCATAGTCAAGGTTTCTGCCTTCAGGATCATCTGCACTTGCAGAGATTGAAAATATCATGCCCGGCACTAGCTCATTTGCTATTTCCGGACTGCTTGTGAATTCGGTTATAGCGGGAGGCCGGTTTTCGGTAAAGTCCCGGGCATTCTCAATGGGATTATCTCCACAATTGAAGGAGAAAAATATGGCTGAGCATATTATGAGGGCAGTTGTAATCTTTGGGCCTTTCATTTTGTTTATTCCTTATTTGAATATTTTTACTTATTATAAATATATATTTAGCTTAAGAAATATTTTGAGTATATGTAATAGCTGTAATATCATTAGAAGATGGGTGTATGTCATTCAGATGCGAGGACTGTTTGAGTTGTCATTTCATTGTCCGAGTTCCGCAGTGAGGAATGATATATACACATCTTCTTAAATATATGATTAATGTTTAAACATTCTATGTTATTTATTCACTTTTAACAAATGTGTTTTTACGGTCAATCTACCCGGGAAACCTGTTTCAGACGGTACGCATTTCCATACATGTATAAGTTTCAGTAATGGGTTAAAACTGCCAAATTTTTTCTTAAAAAACAAAAAAAATGTAAAAATATCATTTTGTCAATATAAATCTTAAATCATCTGTTTTCTAATAAATTTTTTGTTGAAATATATGGTGAGGTTAAAATCAATGTTTTATATTGTTAGAATCATAGAGGAAAAACAGAATTGAACTTTTTGAAACATTTACTGTTATTCTGCCTCTCATTAAAAACAAAGGCACATGGCTGTAATATTAATATTAGGAAAGGCTTAAATGAATAAAAGGAACAACATATCAATTATCCTGCTCGTTTTACTGGGTATTGCGGGTATAGTATTTTCATATATACTGGCACAGGAGTTTTATTATGGCGATATTTTCAAAAAAGCCGGGGATAAGCTCAGCCTTTTTTCAGAGTTCAGCGGGCAGGTATGTGGCGAAGGATCTTCCTTTATAAATTGCACGGCAGTTTCAAAATCGAAGTATTCAACCATCTTTTCAATCCCCCTTGCCCTGTGGGGTTTGTTTTTCTTTTTTATTATAACCTTCCTTAGCGGTTCACTGATTTTTATTAAGGAGAAAATGAACTCATCTCTCACTGTTTTATTTTTCTGGCTTGTCGTAGTGGGATCGGTTTTCGATATGGTTTTGTTTTTTATAAGCATCTTATCGATAAAAGCACTGTGTCCCCTGTGCCTTGTAACATATATTATTTTATGGATTATCCTGGCAATTATGATCTTTAATTTAGTTGTTTCCAAAAGAAATCCCCTCAGCATAATAAGTGTATTTAGGGATATACTATCGACCCATGAGAGGCGGGGAGTTATAATTTACTCCGCCCTTATTGTAGTTGTTATTCTTTTATCAGGCGGTATTGGTTTTGCCACAAATAAATATCTCATTCATAATAAAAAAGAATATGGCAAGGAAAAACAGGAAGAAGAGGCGTCATTTATTTTAGAAAAATTCATGGAGCAAAAAGAGATTGAAATTGATATATCTCATCCATTGGTAATAGGTAATCCCGATGCATTGCTGGAGATAGTGAAATTTTCCGATTTCATGTGCCCTGCCTGTGCAAGAACAGCACATACCCTTGATAAGGTTATTTCAAATTATCCGGACAAGGTTAAACTCATCTTTGTTAACTATCCACTGGACATTAGCTGCAATACCGGTATGAGACGGCAGCTCCATGGAGGTGCGTGCGTTCTTGCTAAAATTGGAATCTGTGCGGCAGAGCAGGGTAAGTTTAAGGAGTACTATGAAAAGGCCTTTGACACGGTAAAACGAAGAAAAAAAGGGAAAGTTGGCATTTCAATTCCCCAGGGACTGGATATGAAAAAGTTTAAAAAATGTGTAAAATCATCCGGTACAAGGGAAATATTGCAGAGCCATCTGACCGAAGCAAAGAAACTGGGAGTAAGATCAACTCCAACAATGTTTATAAATAATAAGATTTTTAAATTCCGGAGGAGTGAGAATATATTAAACAGGGTAATTCAATCCGAGCTGGAACAGCTTTATAAGAAAGATAAGTAATTATTTGTTCTCATCTTCTTTTTTCGGCTCATCAAGCGATAATACTTTTTCCTCCACCTCCTGGTAGATAGAATCATATTCCTCATCTGCCTTGGCCAGTGATTCCTGAAAAACCTTAGAGGGGATTTCTATCTTATCAAGGCCGTCCACATCCACCTTTAAATATGCGAAGAGCATGTGAAGTTTTTTTATGTATTCAATAAGTTCTTTGAGCTTGATATTCTTTTTTTCAATTGCATCTTTAGACTGGCTGGCCACTTTTTTTAAAAGTTCAGCCTGTTTTTTTATACGTTCCTGGAGAAGTGATACGGCATCATAGTATTCCTTGTTCACATTTTGGAAATCAATTCTGGCCAGTATAACCTCGCCCTTTTCCTTGTCCTTTTCAATGGATTCCAGAACTTCATTTAGTTCTTTCGTTGAAAAAAGGTCATCAATGGATGTCTGCACCCACTTTTTACCATCTTCGTCGGTAAATTCAGTTAAGTCTGAAATGGTGTTTTCTTTTTTTGCTCTTTTCATTATTTATTTTATCTCTATTCAATATTTCGGCATAATTTAAAAAAAAATGAATTGGAAATAGATGTACATTCTATCTTGTTCTGTTTTTATGAATGATTATATGGATATATTGATGAGATTCCATATTTTATAAATTATAATTTTAAAATACTTTCCCAGTTAAATTATAAGAA
>JBHPHB010000136.1:0-8149 GCA_042569985.1 Spirochaetota bacterium
CTTCATATCACTTAATTTATCATGCCCTTAATATTGGACCGGGAGATGAAGTAATAATACCCTCATTTTTTACCCAGGCTCCTTTGAATGCCTTAAACCTCATGAGGGGTAAACCGGTACTCGTTGACTGCTCTGACAATTCCATTTTCCCCGACATTGAAGAAATCAAGAAGAAGATATCATCAAAAACGAAGGGGATAGTTATCGGTCATCTCTTTGGATATCAATTTAATTTTGACGAACTATTAGACTGCAATGTTCCCATAATTGAGGATATTTCTCATTCAATTAATTCATTCCAAAATGATATTCCGGAAAATACAAATAGTACTTTCTCTGTTATATCTTTTGATTCATCTATGATTATAACGACAGGCAGCGGCGGCATGGCAATAACAAATAATTCAAAACTATACTCAGTGATGAGAGAGATGAGAGGAGTAACAGACGAATATACTAAACTTGATTACAATATGACTGACTTTCAGGGAGCAATGGGAATTTCACAGCTTTTAAAGCTCAATGGTTTTTTAAAGAGAAGGCGTGAAATCGCAAAAATATATCACAATTCATTGAAGTTGACAGATCACAAATCTCTATATACTTTTAATGATAAATTTGCATATCAGACATTCCCGGTTTTGTTTAATGCATCTTTAGAAAAGATTAATAAATACTGGAGAAAAAACAGGATAGAAGCTACCCGTCCCATAAAATATCCCCTGCACAGTATTATTGGAGAAGATAAGTCTCAATACGCCAATTGCGAAAGGATGTCGAAAAAATTACTTTCACTACCCCTTTACCCGACTCTCACCAGGAAAGAAATTGAAAAGATATCTAAATCTCTCTCGAATTTTATATAACCTTAACAATAAGCATCATACAATATGAATGCCCTATCTTTTTGATAAAATCTCCTGAATTTTCTCCTTTAACTCATCCAGGTTTGATGACTTTGTAATATAGGCATCAGCAGTCCAGGTCATAAAGTTGCTCTTATAATTTGAATATGCAGTATAAATAACTATGGGGATTTTCTTATCCCTTGAAAGGATTTTACCAAGAGCTTCTATACCATCCATTTCAGGCATCCTTATATCCATGATTACCAGGTCATATTTATTATTTTTAACCATTTCAACGCCCTCTTTGCCATTTGATGCCTGGTCAACTTCATACCCCTCTTCCAGGAGTTCAGTAGCATACAACTCCCTCTGATGCTGTTCATCCTCTACTATCAATATCTTGCTCACAGCTACCTCCCATAAATACAAGATTCAATTTCGTAAAGACATTAATCCTGAATATGAAAAATATCAACAATTTTTTTTTGAAATTTGAATTTACATTGGAATTGGTAAATATATCTTAAATTCTATCCCGAAATCAACATTATTGTCTAATTCTATTATTCCTTTATGTTCTTTTACAATCCTCTTTACGTTTGCCAAACCAAGGCCAACCCCTGTAACCTTGGTTGTATAAAAGGGTTCAAAAATTAAGTCGGGATCTTCAACATCAATACCCGAACCTGAATCCATAATTGTAATTAAAACGTTATTATCTTCCCTTGTGGTTTGAATAAAAATGCTCCCCTTACCGGAGATGGCATCAATTGAATTCTGAAAAATATTAAGCATAACCTGTTTCATCTGGTTGGAATCACACTTCAGAAGGGGTATTTCATTATTTAATTCAGTTATTATTTCAATTTTCCTTTCTAGAAATACATTCCTTAACAGGTCCAGAGTATCTCCAATAATATCATTTATATTATTAAATTCTTTCAACAACTTTGTGGGCTTTGTAAAATCCATTACATTGGATAGTATTTTCTCAAGCCTTTCAGATTCTTTGAATATAATTTTTGCAGCATTTGTAACAGTTTCGGGAATTTTGGGATTATTATCCCCAAGTTGTATAATCCTCCTCCCATAACCTCCCATAGTGACAAGGGGATTTCTAATTTCGTGTGCAATATGCGCTGCAATTCTTCCAACTGCAGCCATTTTTTCAGATTCCACAATAGCATCCTGCCGGTCACTTATCTTGTTCATTTCCTTTTTGACATTCATTAAACTATTGTGGCTGTCTATTGAAATTGCAGCCTGGGAAACAAATATGGAAAGAAGTTCAATTACATCATTCCCCACGGGAACCCGGTTAAACTTATTATCAACAATAATAACTCCAATAGATTCCTGCACAGTTATTATTGGAACAATTACAAATTCTTTAACATCCATGAATTTATTCATGTCATCATCAATTCTAACATCATGCCAGGCATCATAAACATGGATTATTTTCCTATTGCTCAAAGAGTGGAGCAGAATATTATCACTACCAAGTGGAATTATTTTGCCCTGAACCCTCCTGGCAAATTCACTCTCATTATTACTCACATTTGGACTTTCATAATCTGTCAAATCATCAATACTTGATACATTGCTCCAGATCTCAATGGCCTCCTCAAATGAGTCTGGTCCGATGGCCATCTTGCCCATGAGGTTCTTATTTTCCTTGTCAACAAGAAACAGCATGGCCCTGTTAAACCCCAACCCTGATCCGGAAGTAATGCTTTTTAGTATTGTCCTGAAAACCCTCTCTATTGTATCATCTCTCTGTATAGACTCTGAAATCTGGGTCATCAAAGAGATATGATAATCCTTTCTGAGTTTATTTGTTACATCATCAATTAATATTACAATTTGCCTTCTCCCTTTAACTATGATGCTTGAAATTTTAACATCAGAAATAATTGATATTTTATTACTTGCAAGGAGGTGGGTCTTTTCAAGGATAAGCGTCTTACCTTTTGATAATGCCTGTTCAATACCGCCCCTCAATCGGGCATTGACAATCAGGAACAACTCATCAATTTTCTTGCCGGTTATCTCATTCTGGGTATACATAAACTTTTTACAAAAACCATCATTTGCAAAAACAATTTTTTCATCCTCATCAATAACAATAAAAAACGAACTAATTGAAAAAACAATGCTATTGTAAAATTCATGGAAAGAGTCAATTTCATCCCTTTGCAAAGAAACTATGCTGTCAAAGTTTTTCCCGAGAACAACAAGATCCCTTAATAATTCTGAAAATTTATCCTTACCTTTAATATCCTCTGTATTTATTAAAAATCTACCCTTCTTGAATTCCGAAACAATTCTATCAATAATTTTCACCCTATTGATATAGTAATACCTGATGATTGCAGATAGGAGGATAGCTATTAAGGCAAGTAAAAGAGGTAAGCCAATAAAAATTAAATATCTCGTTGTAGCATCAATGGGTTTCACAAAAATATACAGCAATGTTACAATTAAAACAAATACCATAATTACGGGAATACATAAAAATCCTATTCCCCTGACCGTACTTTTTTTAAATTTCATTGCAAAACCTTATAATACCAAGTATTTAAAAACTAAATACATTTTTTTATTGAAATATCAACATGTTTTTTATTTTTTAGAAAAAAATAGAGTATAATAAAGAGATACAACTATGAAATTAGTAGCTGCAACAAATAATAAAAATAAATTTATTGAAATCAAAAACAAATTTAAGGATATAGGAGAATTGGAATTGGTACCCCTGTTTGATCTGGATAACATTCCTGAAATAGTTGAAGATGGTAATACCTTTACAGATAATGCAGTTAAAAAAGCAAAAACCATTTCAGAGATAACCGGATTACCGGCCCTTTCTGATGACTCGGGACTTGAAATTGATGCCCTTAACGGCAGGCCGGGGATTTTTTCTGCAAGATATGCTGGTGACGATGCCACAGACCATGACAGAAACATAAAGATCCTTGAAGAAATGGACGGGATCAGCAATAGGGATGCAAAATTTGTTTGTGTTATCGCAATTTATTTTCCCGGTGGTGAAAAACACACCACAAGGGGGGAATTTATTGGAGAAATTGCGCATGAAATAAAAGGTGATTCCGGATTCGGATATGACCCCATATTTTACCTGCCTCAATATGGCAAAACCGTTGGGGAAATTCCATTAGATGAAAAAAATATAATCAGCCACAGGGCAAAGGCCCTTGAGAAGGCTAAAAATATTCTGATAAAAATAATAAATTAATATTAAAAATGAATAAAGCCCTGTCCAATAAAATAATAAAAGGCCTATCTGCATACTACAAGGATGTTAAACCGGGATTAAACTTTAAAGGTTTATACGAACTGACAATATCAGTAGTCCTGTCGGCACAGACAACGGACAAACAGGTAAACTCAGTAACAAAAGAGTTGTTTAGTCTCTATCCCAATTTCAAAAGCCTCTCTTCAGCCAAAACCAGGGATATAGAAAACATTATAAAGAGGATTGGCTTTTTTAGGAATAAATCCAAAAATATAATTAACCTGTCAAAGATGATTATTGAATCATTTAATGGCAAGGTACCGGGAGAATTAAATGAGCTGGTAAAATTACCCGGGGTTGGGAGAAAATCAGCAAATGTCATACTATCAAGCGGTTTTAATAAACCAGCATTTGCCGTGGATACACACGTGGCAAGAATTGCCCGAAGGCTGGCATACATAAATTCAAAAAATCCCTATGACATAGAAATGGCCCTTACTAACCTAATTCCTGAGGAAAAGTGGAATGAAGGTCATCTCCTTTTCATAAAACACGGCAGGAAATTTTGCAAAGCAAGGAACCCCCTCTGCAAAGATTGCCCCATAATTAACCTATGCTCCAGTTCAGATAAGAGGCTTTGAAGGTATTAAACTTTCAACACAGCAACTCTTGCTAACCCTGAATAATCATTCAATATGGAAACACTAAATCCATTTTCCACGGCAACTTCGGGAATATATTCCTTCATGATAGATGCAATTTCGATTATAAGGATGCCCCTATCATTTAAATATGTTCCCGCTTCGTCTATAATTCTTTTAATTATCCCCCTGCCCCTGTCATCAGAAAGCAGCGCTCTTTCCGGCTCAAAACCAATATCCTTCTGCAGCGCCTTCATATCATCGGGATTAATATACGGAGGATTAGAAACAATCACATCAAACTTCATTCCTTTAAAGGGGTTGAATAAATCGCCGGAATAGAAATTAATCTTTCCCGTCCCCAGAATTCTCCCGGCATTTTTTTCGGCAACTTTTAATGCCTCTTCGGAAATATCAGAAGCATGAACATCCAAATCATTTCTCATATGCTTAACAGAGACTGCGATTGCCCCCGAGCCAGTCCCAAGGTCGAGTAGTATTGAGTCCTGCTTTGCATAATAAATAGCCAGGTCTACCAATAGTTCAGTTTCGGGCCTGGGGATTAAAACATCCCTGTTGATATTAAATTCAAGGGAATAAAACTCCCTTTTGCCAATGATATAGGAAACAGGCTCAAATTTCATTCTCCTCTTTAAAAGGCGGTTTATTTTTTTAATTTCCTCCCTGGAAAGCTCTCTTCTAATATCTGCTATGAGCTTAAACCTTTCAGTTCCCAGGGCATGGGCAATTAAAAGTTCAGCATCAATAACTGCACTTTCAATCCCAATTTCTTTAAATTCATCTATAGTTTTTTTTAGAAAATCTGCAACAATCAAAATATTATCCATAAATTCAATTTTCTAATAAATTTAAAAATGGTAATAATAACTGTCAAGAGGTAAAATTTTTGTGAGATATTATAATTCCTGCTCAAAGTAAAAAACATCCTTCCATGACTTATTAAATTTAAAAAACAATTCACGCTTGACAATTATATATAAATATTGCTATATTCAATGTGAGGATATAAAAAATTGCCGAAAATATCATCGGCTGCTAAATTTATGATATTAAGGAGTTAATTATGGATAATGAAGGCCAAAAATCATACCTGGAAAAACTTGCGGAAAAACTTTTAGAATGGGATAAAAAAATTGATGAAATCAAAGCAAATTCTTCAGTTGTTTCTAATGAGATGAAAAAAGAATACAACAGGGTATCAGAAGAATTGAAAACCAAGAAAATAGTTGCCGAGGAAAAAATTAAGGAACTGAAATCAGTGAGTGGAGAAAGCTGGGAAGAGATTAAAAAAGGTACGGAAAAGGCAGTTGATGAATTGTCCAATGCAATATCTGAAGCAATAAAGAAATTTTCAAAAGAAGACCCGCCTCCCGGCGACACTTCAACATAGGCCTAGAAAAATATCCCGGGATTATGCTATCCCAATGAATTCAAAATTCATTTGGATAGCTAATTTACGGAAGAAAAGAACTTTATTCCTGGACAACTTTCAGGAGCTCATTAACCTCATGCTCTTTTAGGGCATTTGTTACCTCGTCCATCTCACCGGCAAGAAAGCTCTCAAGTGAGTGAATTGATAAACCAATCCTGTGATCCGTAACCCTTGATTGGGGGAAATTATATGTTCTGATTCGTTCACTCCTGTCACCGGAGCCAATCTGAGACTTTCTTATCTTGGACTCCTTTGCCATCTTTTCTCTGGTCATCTTTTCCAACAGCCTTGAACGGAGAACCCGCATGGCCTTTGCTTTATTTTTATGCTGTGACTTCTCATCCTGGCATGTTACAATCATTCCTGTTGGTACATGTGTGAGCCTTACGGCAGAATCCGTTGTATTTACAGACTGGCCGCCATGACCTGATGCCCTGTATACATCTACTCTCACATCATCAGGTGCTATTTCAAAATCAGCCTCCTCTGCTTCAGCAAGAACAGCAACAGTCACTGCTGAGGTATGAAGCCTCCCGCCCGATTCAGTCGAAGGGACTCGCTGAACCCGGTGAACACCGGATTCATATTTTAGATTTTCAAAGGCTTCATCACCCTTTGCTGAAAAGATTATCTCTTTATAACCGCCAATCTCAGTATAATTTGCTTCAATGAGTTCAAATTTCCATCCCTTTAATTCAACATATCTCTGGTACATCCTGTAAAGATCGGCTGCGAAAAGAGCTGCCTCATCTCCACCGGTACCGGCTCTTATCTCCACTATTACATCTTTGCCGGCATTGGGGTCCTTTGGAATCAGAAGGACCATGAGCTCATCATCGCATTTTTCCACCTTTTTCGTTAGCTCATCAATTTCCAACTGTATAAGCTCTTTCATCTCATCATCTTTTTCTTCACCCAATAGCTCCGTGGAATCCTTCAAGCCTGCTTTTAGTTCCTTTGACTCTTCATATTTATTGACAATGGGTGCCAGGTCAGATCTTTCCTTGTTTAGTGCCCTGAAACGGTTCTGATCCGAAATAACTTCGGGCCTGCTCATCTCTTCTTCAAGGCTATGAAGCTTTTCACTGATCTCTTTAAGTTTTTTATCCATATTATAGTTCTTGGTAATTAGATGATTTTATTAATATACTCTTTATAGAATACTCTTATCCAACAATCAAAATTTGTTGCCTTAATTATGTCAATTGCATTTTTTCACATACCCCTGGATTACTGGAATTTCAAATACACCACGGAATAATTTATATGCTTTCCTTCATATTTTCACTTTACTTAATCCCGGCATGATTTGCATTAAACTCTTTAATTTATATATTTACTCCCAATTATAATGGATAAGTATTCAAATCTCATTTGAATACTTAAAATTAATAGTGATTGACATTACAATTTTCCCATTGTATAATTATCTTCTGTGACAATTTATACTTGGAATATTTTTATCCAGATTAAGGAGTGCAGGCTATGAGTGAATATGTAAAAAAAATTTTTGTGAGTTTAGGCTTATTATTTTCCATAATCAATGCTCCGTGGCTGGCCTCAGTTCTCTATTTTATCCCCTCCACTGCTAACCAGAAAATAGTCCTGTCCATAATTGGTTTCTCAATGTGGCTTGTCAGCTTAATTATATTGATTTTAATTTTATTAAGGCATGTACTCAATATTGATAAAACTGCAAAATCTCTGTCTTCAGGTATTGAATTAAGTGATGAACAAATTAAAAAAACAAGCGAAAGCATATTTTTTCTCCCCCTTTATGGTACTATGGTCTTTTCCCTAACGGTAATATTTTGCATGGTCACGACAATGATAATATTTAAATCCATTGATATCGGGCCCATCGGTTCAAACTCCCTCATAGTTGGATTGTTGGCAGGGGCAATTCCATGCCCAATAATGGTAATTAGATGATTTTATTAATATACTC
>JBHPHB010000137.1:0-8106 GCA_042569985.1 Spirochaetota bacterium
CTTGCCGTATAATAACTTCTCCCTTGCATCCTTTAAAAGTTTCTCCAGCCTCATCTTAACCCGTTTATTTTCTATAGCCTCTTTATTTTTAACATGTAATGATGTGTAAACTGCATTGAGGTTCATATACCTGATTACGGCAGGCCTTTCTGCCTTAACATTCTTATTTGAATATGGGATACACGAAATAATATTAAAAGAGAGGACTGATAATATTATAATACTTGTAAATCTCATCAGAACCTGAAATCTCCAATGGAAAATTGGAATCTTAATCCGCTAATCTCCCTGAACTTTTTCTTCTCATAAATGACCTTTTTGCCGAACCAGAACCTCAGGGGCATCATGGGTATCTGTATCCTGAAACCAAATCCATATGAATACCTGAAGTAAGACAAGAGGTTAACCTTACTGCTGAAAAAATCCTGAATCCTGTGAAGCTTCCCGTCATTTATGTCCTGCTGTAAAACTTCATTAAAAGAGTCACCGACCTGTTTTTCCCAGAATTTATCAGACCAGAGAGAGGCTGCATCTATGAAAAATGCAAACCACAGCATTTGGGGATGAATTGGTACCCTCACCTCCAGGCCATACATTACCCTGTGAAATAATCCGTATCTCCATGAATCGGGAAAATCACCATCCCAGTAATCCCAACCACGCAGGCCCCTTTCTACTCCTCCTACGTAAATACGGTCTTCAGACTCAAGCCACTGGTTATCATTATAATCCTGTCCAATTACGCTGTTGCCCACCCATGGTTTACCGATAAAATCACCGCTTAACCTGAACTCAAGTACAACAGGATGGGTCTTTAGAAAAGGGATATTAAATGGAGAAAAATAAACCTCAAATTGGGGTTTATATTCTATAAAATGGTCATCGCCGAGCCACCAACCACCTGTGAAGGCTATTGTCATACCCAGGTTAAATCCCCTTGTAGGATTTAGATAATTATCCTTTGAATTACGGTATATATAAATTGAGTGGGTATTTTTTAACTGTAAGCCCTGGGACACGATTTTAAATACTTCGTCGGAACTATTTCCTGAGGGATCTACATAGCTTTTAAATGCCTGTGTCCAGTGTGTACCAACTTCAAAAAAGTACAGAAACCTGTAACTGAAACCTAAGGAATAACCAAAAGACTGCTTCTGGTACTCGGCAATTTCATTTGTATTGGTAAATACTGAACTTGACTGAATTCTATAGAGGTAATAAAAAATTGATGCGTTAAAACCAACGGGATAATCGAGAAACCATCTTTCTCTGAATGAAAGGGTAATTGAACTTCTCAGGGGACCATATTCAAACTTAACGCCAACCCTTTGGCCATTTCCCAGAAGATTATTCTCTGCAATATCGGCAAAAATTGAAAAACCGGTTGTGGTACCGTAACCTCCCCCCAGGGATATAGTCCCGGAAGGCTGCTCTTCAACATCAACGATGAGGTTCATATACCCCTCACGGCTTCCCGGCCTGATATCAAAATTAACCTGCTTGAAAAATCCCAGGTTATAAACCCGTTCCCTGGAAATCTGCATCCTCCTTGAATTAAACAACTCTCCTGCCTTAACTGTCAACTCTCTTCTGATAACCTTATCCTTGGTCTTCTTATTGCCCTTTATGATAATCGACTCAATATAAGCCTTGCCGCCTTCAACAATATTAAAATCTATCTTAACAAATTTTCTTTTTACCTTTACCTTATCAACCAAAACCTCTTTTTCCGATACTGACCTCCTGGGTATAACTCTTGCGAAAATGTATCCCCGTGAAGCATATTTTAAACTTATACTCTGTTTGTCCATTTGGAACTTGGTATAATTAAAAAGTTCTCCATGTTCAGACAACAGAAAATCTTTATAAAATATTTTACCTTTAAAAACATTTTTCTTCTTCTTATTTACAAAATTTACAGAATATTTATCAAAATAGTATTTCTCGCCTTCACTGATTTTTATTATTATAAAGATTACTCTCTTTTCTTTTTTTACCGGGTCGTCCCATTCATATTCAACCCTGTCCTCAATAATCTGGGCATCCAGGTACCCCTGCTCCCTGCAGTAGGATATTATTTTTGTTTTATCCTTTTCGTATTCATCTCTTTTGAATGCACCATCTGCTACAATTCCTTCCTCCTCAGTTTCCATTACGTCAATTATATCCTGAGAATCTAAATTCTTTACTCCTAAAACTGATATTTTCTTAACCCTTATTTCCTCTCCCTCATCAACAACGAAAAGAACATCAACATTGTTTTTGCCCTTGAGTTTTTTTATTTTATATGTTATGATGGCATTAAAGAGGCCTTCAGTTTCATACTTCTTTTTTAAGATCTCAATACTCTTATGTATGAGGTCTTCCCTGTATGGCTCTCCTTCCTTCAGTAGAACGATATCTGACAGGTCAGAGTCAACGAATTCATCCAGGCCTTTAAATGTTATGGAGTTAACATTGGGTCTCTCTTTACACTTAAATCGAAGCCGTACACCGTCTTTATAATCCTCAATCTCAACAATGACACTTTCCAGCTTTCCCTTGTTAAATATATTTTTAATATCCTGCCTGACCTCTGTGGATTTTAACGGATATCCAATGGTTGTTTTCATTATTTCAATAAAATCTTCACTATTTAGATTCTTCAGGCCCTGGAAATCAATTTTTCGCACAAGTTTCCCTTCGTACCTGGAAGGTTGAGAAAAACCGATTGGATTGAGCAGGGTTATTAAAACTGCCATTGAAATTAATATATTAAATTTTTTCATAAAATTCCATTTTGTATTATTATCAGCCAAAAGTCATACCCGTTATTTTTTAATAAAATACTATTTGATCGTTGCAATAGTAAATTTTGAGATCCCTGCCCTATTGAGATTATCAATTATCTTCACAATTGTTTCGTAATTTGCCTTTCTGTCACCCCGTATTACAATTGTGGGGTTCTTAAATTTCTTTTTAATTGCCCTGAATTCCCTCAGCATGGAATCCTTGCTGTGCTTTGAATCATTTATAAAAATCTCATTTTTCTTATCAATTGAAACAACAATATTATTACTCTTATAAGAACCTGTTTGAACGGCTTTGGGCAAATGTACTGTTATAGATGACTCAGTTCCCAAGCTAGATGTTACCATAAAAAATATAACCAGCAGAAAAATCAAGTCTATAAGGGACGTAATGTCTATTAAAGCTTTATGCTGCAGCCTGCTTTTTATCTTTAAATACATAATGGAACGGCTCACTCATCACCGGCTGCGATTAAACTATTTGCAATATATTCAACTTCTCTCATAAAAAAATCTACTTTTGAGACCATGAAATTATAAAAAGTGACAGCAGGTATGGCAACCATAAGGCCCAGTGCTGTTGTAATCAATGCTTCCGTAATCCCCTGGGCCAATAAATCCTGGGCTGCAGGGCCATAACTGGATAATCCGCTGAAAGACTTCATCATACCCGTTACGGTCCCCAGTAATCCAAGCATGGGAGATATGGTGGAGATTGTTGATATAATACCGGCAAACCTCTCAATGCTTCTTACGGCTTCCTCGGAAAGGTCCTTAATAAAAAGTTCCTTGTCATTTACATCACTCCATCTATCAAGGGCTGAATTTATCATTTCAATTAATGGCCCCGAATATGATGCACACAGGGCCCTGGCACCCTTGGAATTCCCGCTCCTCAGAGCTTCAGTAATACCATCCATAATTGGCCTGTAATTGATTTTTAAATTCTTATAAAAAATCATCCTTTCGATAAATACAGCAAGCCCGATTATGGAGCAAATGAATATGGGTGTGATCATTACCCAGAGCGGGATGGAGTCAAAAATTGATATAAACAGTTTACCAGTCATAAATTATTAAATCCAGTTTTCCTTATTAAATAATAACTCTTAATCCGCCATGAAAAGTTATGCCCGATTCCGGATAACCGGGCCTGTGACTATATTTATAATTATAAAGATTATTTACTTTGGTATAAAGGTAAAAAGACTCAACCATCCTCAACTGAAAAAGCACTGAACCGATAACTTTCATATTCTCTTTTGAATTGCCCATGGGATCGGTGTATACTTTATCTATGAACTTGTTATCCAGTTCCAGCTCCCAGGCGGAGCATCTGTATTTAATATTACCCCCAAATACATGCTCCGGCCGGAAAGTAATTTTATTATTAGAAATAAAATGATAATATTCATAATTGATGTTGATTATAAGGTCATTATTAAAAATGCTAAAATCAATTTCAGCGTCGCCCCTTCCGTTCCATATCATTGCGCTTAGTGACTGCGAAGACAGCATGTCTTCCGCTGTGGTTAAGTAATTATAAAAGTGATCATTCTTTTCAAAAAAACTGCTCACCTTAAATTTCAAATTCTTAACATAAATTTTGCGTTTGCTGTCAAAGGACAGGTCAAAATCAGATTTAAAATCTACATGGTGGACCTTTCCCGGGGGGAGACTGTAATTTGGCATAATGAATTTATTATTTAAATTCAGATCCTCAGGTTTAAATGGAACGAGATTATATACATATGATAATTCCAGGGAAAGATACTTCAGGCCGATACTTGATACATTGATCCTGCCCGATGGGAAACATCCCTCCAATGATTCATTGTCATGGTTCCACTTAAAAATAATCCCCGGTTCAACTTTAATATATTCGAATAACTTAAAGCTGAATATCAATTCGCTATTAATATCAATATCAAACTCATCATTATCAGCATGGGAGTAATTGTAATAAGAAAAATCCTGCTTAACCTCTACCTTATTAGATGCTGATAAGATATATTCATATTCAATGCTTTCGTTTATCTTGTTGAAACTGCTGCTGTTTACATCAACAGATTGAGCTGATTTCAATCTGTGGACATCATAAATCCCGCCAAGGTTGAAACGCAGCCGGGAGGGTGTTGGCCTATATTCATTTTTCAGGTTTACAAAAACTCTATCTCTATATTCACGGCTGTATTGAGCATTATCAAACATGCCATGTGACTCATTCTTTATTTCAATCTCCGGAAACAATTTCCACGATTCCGTAATATCCGTCTTACTGGAAAAGCCAATATCATTTTCATAGAAGCTTGAATTCTCATAGCCAAAATCATCAGACCTGACAAGATTGGAACTTAACTGGTAAGTAAAGTTTTCCAAACTCTGGGTAACACTAAATGAAGCAAGTAAATTATTATACTGGCCGTACATCATCTTAGCGTCAATATTGATATTCCTTGATCTTTTTTTGATATCTGCCTTTTTCGAATCATCAATTTTAGTGGTACCGTCTAATTGGTTCTCCTGTGCCACTGATAAACTTGAAAAATTCAATACTAAAATAAAAAAAATGAATATACATGTCTTATATTCTTTATGGAAATACATATTGAATATTTTATTCTCATATTTATTTTAAATTTAAAATCGATAAAAATTTCTTACTTTAACGATCCGGCCTTATCTCTCTCTTCCCATGTAAATCCTGCATCTTCTCTTCCAAAATGGCCATAGTTAGTTGTTAACCTGTAAATCGGCTTTTTAAGGTCAAGTGTAGATAATATACCTGAAGGTTTCATATCAAAAATATTTTTAACCTTCTCGGCAATCTTATCGTCAGATATTATTCCGGAACCGAATGTATTAACCAAAACAGATACAGGTTCGGCGACTCCAATTGCGTATGCCAACTGAACTTCACATCTATGTGCCAATCCTGATGCAACAACATTCTTTGCTATATATCTTCCCATGTACGCGGCAGATCTGTCAACCTTTGACGGATCCTTACCTGAAAATGCACCACCTCCGTGACGGCCCATTCCTCCATAAGTATCAACAATAATCTTTCTGCCCGTAAGGCCCGTATCACCATTTGGGCCTCCAACAACAAATCTGCCCGTTGGATTAACAAAAATCTTAGTATTATTATCCATAAGATTCGAAGGTATTACTTTTTGAATGGTGGTTTCAACAACACTTTCATGAATCTCTTTTAAATCCACGTCATCTGAATGCTGGGTGGAAACAACAATGGCATCGATCCTCTTTGGCTTACCGTCTGCATATTCCACAGTTACCTGTGACTTAGAGTCGGGCCTTAGGAATTTTAATTCGCCGCTTTTCCTCACATCTGCAAGCTTTTTCACAAGCCTGTGGGAAAGAAGTATGGGCATGGGCATGAGTTCATCGGTTTCGTTTACAGAATATCCGAACATCATCCCCTGGTCTCCTGCACCCTGCTCTTTGAAGAGGCCCTCCCCGTCAGTTACTCCCTGGGAAATATCAGGTGACTGGGCATGTACATATACATCAACATTACAGGTCTTAGCATCAAAGCCAATGCTTTCATCGGTATAACCTATATCTGCTATTACTTCCCTTGCAATTTTTTCATAATCAACGCTCTCCGAGGAAGTAATCTCACCGGAAATTACTACCCTATCCGTGGTTACAAGTGTTTCAACTGCTACCCTGGATTGCGGATCCCCCTTTATATGGGCATCCAGTATGCCGTCAGAAATCTGGTCAGATACCTTATCGGGATGACCTTCCGAAACCGATTCTGACGTAAAAATAAAGTCCTTTATATCCATTTATTCCTCCAATGTTTTTTTATATTAATTATAATATCATTCTCGCCAGTGAATACACTCGGCAGGACAATTTTCAATTACATCCTGAATTGCACTTTCACTTGCACCTGAACTATTATGTACTACGCTAATATCATCTTCTGTCATCTCAAATACACCGGGAAGTGTATCCACACATAATTCACAGCCCGTGCATTCATCTACATCAACATAAACTTCTTTAGCCATTTTATCTCCTTATTTTTTCTTAGGTTTTTTCTTTTTCCCCTTATTATCCATTGGGAATAACAGGTTATCTTTATCCTTTTTGGTTTTATTTCCCTTTTCAATCATACCTGTTTTCGTTTTACCTTTTGATAATTTTTTATCAAGGTCTGTTACCCTATTCGATTCTAAAATTGCCAGGCCAAGAGAACCCAGCATGAATATTCCAACCATAACCGCTGATATCTTTGTAATGACATCTGCAGTGGAAGATCCAAAGGTGGATTGGCTGGAACCTCCAAGTATTCCCATTCCGGCACTCTTATCGGATTGAAGCAAAATGAGAATTACCAGCAAGACGCATAGAATAACAAAGACGACTGTTGCAACCGATAATAAGACGTTCATAATTTCCTCTTCAAATTGATTCGTTTATGAATCAATATATTTTTAAATTATTCACAGTGGAATAATTTTGTTTTATAAGTTATTTGACATTAATAATATTAAGAAATGACTCTGATTTTAAACTTGCACCACCCACTAAGACACCGTCAATATTTTCCAGCAAATAAAGACCTTCAATATTATCAGGTTTAACTGAGCCTCCATAAAGAATGGGCAGGACATCTGAAATTTCCTCATCATAAAGACGGGCAATGAGATTGCGAATTTTACCATGGACGCTTTCAGCAATTTCCGGTGTGGCAACTTTACCCGTACCGATTGCCCATACTGGTTCATATGCAATTACGGCACTTCTTGCCTGCTCACCGCTTATATCCTTAAAAGCAGAAACAACCTGTTTCTCTATAACCTCATCGGTTAAATTATTTTCTCTCTCCTCCAGAAGTTCTCCCACACAGACCATGGGTAATATATCATTTTCATACGCGGCAATTACTTTTTTATTAACTTCCCCGTTTGTCTCGCCAAAGACATGCCTTCTCTCTGAATGCCCTATGAGGATGTATTTGCAGCCTGAATCTTTTACCATTTGAGGGGAAAGTTCACCGGTAAATGCACCGTCTTTTTCATAGTGCATGTTCTGAATGCCAATATCGATGGGTGAATTATTACATTGTGCAATCAATTCCCTCACATAAAGAGAAGGGGGGAAAAGTACAACCTCCCTATTATCAACTGCTTTTATACCCGCTAACAGCTCCTTCACAAGCCCCACCGCCTCGTGGGAGACCTTGTTCATTTTCCAGTTGCCCGCAAATATCTCTTTTCTTGGCATAATTTTGACCTCAAAATTGACTAAAATACCAAATATCAATTAACCTATTTAAAAA
>JBHPHB010000138.1:0-8068 GCA_042569985.1 Spirochaetota bacterium
ATATAGAGTAGAAGTACGCCTCCCTTATGAGGCAGAATGGGAATATGCTGCAAGAGCTGGAACTACAACGAAATATTATTGGGGTAATAAACCTGACGGACGATATATGTGGAACCACATGAATAGTGGAAACGGGACTCATCCTGTTGGTAAAAGGTTACCAAATAAGTTCGGCCTCTATGATATGTTTGGTAATGTAATGGAGTGGTGCCACGACTGGTATGATGTGAAGTATTATTCAAATAGTCCAGAGAAGAATCCGGTATGCACTAATGATGGATCAGATAAGCATGTTATTCGCGGTGGCAGTTGGCAGCCCGATTATGGCAATGATTATCGGTCTGCTTGTCGGGGCAGTAACTTTTATCCCAATGATTTCGGCTGCAGTAAGAATCTCGGTTTTCGTATTGTCGTGGTTGATCGTTAATTGAATTTTTAATAACCGCAGGTAATTGAACCATCAATGATTACTTTTTTAAAAATGGATCGTGCCATGATCGTGCCATGAAATTTAAACCGATAGAAATCTACTGAAACTTATAGAAAATGAAGTGCTAAGATCGTGTCCTTTCCCGGCATTTTTAAATTTTTTGTTTAGCAATCTACTGCATTCTTATGCAATTTTGTGAAAAATTAAGAAACCTTCGCGTCTGAGAGGATTCGAACCTCTGACCTACGGATTCGTAGTCCGGCGCTCTATCCAGCTGAGCTACAGACGCATAAAATTATAATATTAAATCCCCAAAAGTTTTGTATAGTTTTTTATTATGGGGAATTCAATTTTTCTTCCCTTTCCGATCATAACTGTGCCAATGATACATAAACCAAGGTAAAGCAGGTCTAATATATAGATTATCATGATCACGATAAAATTGAGGACCCTGAGATTTCTGGGTATAAAAACCGTTGAAAATGTCAATAATATGAGAGCGACAGTAAAGAAAAGGGCCATAATAAGCGCCTGCCTGGCATGTGCCATGGCAAAGCTGTTGTTTTTCTGAAAGGCCACCGGTGCCATCCAGCCAATAAATGGAATATATGAAAGTATTGTGAACTTTTTGTTTTCTGAACTTTGGTCAATCATATCTATCGATGAAATCTGCTTTTTTGGATATTTTTTTCTGGAATTTTATTCGGAGAGGGGGGGATTCGAACCCCCGGTACCAAATTGATACAATTGCTTAGCAGGCAACCCCCTTCGGCCTCTCGGGCACCTCTCCTGAAACTGATGTTTATACGGAGAATGAGGGATTCGAACCCCCGGGGCAGTTAGCCCAACGGTTTTCAAGACCGCCTCCTTCGACCGCTCGGACAATTCTCCGAGATCAAAGTATTGATTTGGGTATTTATTGTCAAATAAAAAAATGTGTTTAGTGGTTTATGGGATTAATCAGCCATTAATAATTTCAGTGCCTATTCCGGTATCTGTGAATATTTCAAGAAGGACAGCATGTTCTAAACGGCCGTCTATGATGTGAGCCTTATTTACGCCTTCTGAGATAACATCAATACAGCAGTTTACCTTTGGGATCATACCGCCGGAAATATCTCCCTTTTTTATGAGCGTTTTGACTTCGCCTATAGTAAGGGATGATTTCAGATTATCATCAATAATCACTCCCTCCACATCAGTGAGGAGGACCAGTTTTTCCGCATTTAATGCCTTTGCAATTTTTCCTGCGGCAGTGTCTGCATTTATATTATATGTGAGGCCCTCTTTGCTTGCGCCTATTGGGGCAATCACAGGTATAAACTTTTCCCTGTCCAGTGTTTCAAGTATGTCAGGGTTTATTTGTTTAATTGTGCCAACCTGGCCAATATCAATTTCCCTTCCCGAATCCTTATGGAGCATCTTCTCGGCGAGAATCAGCCCTCCGTCCTTTCCTGAGAGCCCCACGGCTTTTCCGCCAACCATGTTTATGTTATTGACAATTTCCTTGTTAACTTTGCCCACAAGGACCATCTCCACAATATCCATGGTCTCATCGTCTGTTACCCTCATGCCCCCGATGAATTCGGTCTTTTTGCCCACTTGCTCAAGGAGTTGACCTATTTGCGGCCCCCCTCCGTGCACAATGACGGGATTGATTCCAACGAGCTTCATCAAAACCACGTCCATTGCAAAAGACTTCTTTAGAGATTCATCAATCATTGCATTGCCGCCATACTTGATAACAATGGTCTTGCCGCTGAAGTCCTGAATATAGGGAAAGGACTCCATCAGTGTATTTACTTTATCTATATACTTTTTCATGATATTGTTTCTCAGCTGTTTAATTATTTATCGGCAAATGTTTTGTCATATCCCCAATATGACAATATCTTTTTTAAATAATTTTTAATTTTCGCTATTTTTCATCGGTGCCTTCGGTTTTGGAATTATCTCTCTGCTTTTTAAGCTTATTGTATGTGTAACCCGAGTATATTAGTGTTCCCAGGAGTATGGGGATATCCTCAATCCATTCGAACGGTGGTGGGCCTGGTATAAAATCCACCGGTGAAATGAGATATATTATGGCGATGATAACCATAACTATGGAGATCATGAATTTATTTCTTGCTGATTCCAGGCTTTTATCTTCTATCTGTTTCATGAATTACCTTCCAGTATTAGATTGGACTGGATAATAAAATATTGTTATTTTTTTGTCAAGGAATTGAGATGGTGATATTCTATATGATAATTATTTATTCATGTCATTGCGAGTAACGAAGTGACGAAGCAATCCGTTTGAATTGAGCAGATTGCTTCGCTCTGCTCGCAATGACATTTGATAAATTTTCTATTATACGAAATAATGTATTCCAGTACATTTCCTAACATTTTTTATAATTTCAATAACCATTTATTCCTTGAAATTTTACATATAGTAATTAATCTTATCAGGTAAAATTAAAATACATGGTTAATTTTTCGGAGGATTAATGATATCTTTTACCGGGTTTGATGATGTTATAAAAAGGGTCTATGATAACAGCCAGGGCCATGTCTTTGAATACTGGGATGAGCTTGATGAAAATCAAAGGAAGGAGCTCCTTGAACAGCTGGCTGACGTGGACTTTGAGCTTTTAAAGAAAAATTATGAATCTGCCGCCACTGAAATTGATATGGATTACGGTGCCGCCCCTTATATTGCCATACCTGAAAGCGATGATGATAAGAGAAAATATGAAGAAGCCAAAGAGGCCGGCATAGATTATATTAAAAATGGAAGTGTAGCTGCCTTTGTTGTTGCAGGGGGGCAGGGTTCAAGGCTCGGCTATGATGGCCCCAAGGGAAAATATCCCGTGGGCCCCATTTCAAATAAGACCCTCTTTCAGATACACGGGGAAAAGATAAAAAAGTATTCCATAAAGTACGGAGTTACAATCCCATGGCTCATAATGACTTCAAGGCTGAACCATGAAGAAACAGTGGAATATTTATCTGGTAATAACTTTTTCGGTATTGATAAAGATGACGTAAAAATATTTCCCCAAAACATGATACCATCCCTTGACGGAGAGGGTAAACTTGTCCTTGAAAGCATGTTCACCATATTTAAAAATCCCGATGGTCATGGCGGAAGCCTGACAGCTTTAAAAACATCCGGTTGCCTGGATTGGCTTAAAAGCAGGGGAATAGAAACAATATCATACTTCCAGGTTGATAACCCCCTGGTTAAAATAATTGATCCCGTATTTATCGGGTTTCACATTGAAAGGGGGGCCCTTGTCTCCAGCAAGGCAGTTAAAAAAACCATCCCCGCGGAGAAGGTGGGTGTTTTTGTCAGGTATAGTGATAAGAGTTTCGGAATGGTCGAATACTCCGACCTGCCAAAAGAAAAGATGGATATGAGGGATGATAAAGGAGGGCTTGTGTATTCGCTGGGCAACCCGGCTATCCATATTTTTCAGAGGAACTTTGTTGAAAAGATAACGGCATCTCATGAAGTATCCCTGCCATTTCACAGGGCACGAAAGAAGATCAATGCATTTAAGAATGGCAAAACTGTGGAGATTGAGGGACTGAAATTTGAGAAATTTGTTTTTGATGCACTGCCCATGACCGATAAAAATTTGATTTTTGAAACATTGCGCCGGGAGGAGTTTGCGCCTGTTAAGAATGCAAGCGGAGTGGATTCTGTAGAATCAGCCCGGGAAATGATGATGGATTTATTTAATGGCTGGTTAGATAAAAGGGGCATTAAAGTTTTACATGATTTAAAAAGGATTGAGATATCGCCATTAGTTGCAGTTGATTATGATGATATTGATGAATCTATTGAAATTCCCGATATTGAGGATGTATATTTGAAATAACCTGGAAGAGTGTGAAGAAAGCCCCCCCATACCCCCGGTCGGGGGGCTCCCGGGTATTGGATTAGTCTTCATGTGCAACCAGTATTTCACGGTGAAAAAAATAATAAGGAAAATCTATGAAAGGTATAATTAAACAATATTTTTTAATATCACTAATTGCTTTATCATGCATTTCATTTTTATCAAATCTTCAAGATGGATTTTGCAGGGGAAAGAAGAAAGCCCTTGTTCTTGGCTTTAATTCGGGGCTCATTAATGATATTCAGGACAGGCTTTTACGGGAGACTCTCCTTCGGGAATTGAAAAGGCAGGGATATTCAATAGTTCCTGTCATGCTGTTTGAATCGGTCTTTTCAAAAAGGGGTTCTCCCAATATTAGAAACATTAATAATAAGACCATCAGGAAGTATTGTAAGAAGTTTAAGGCCCGGTTTGCAATTTCAGGGAAAATCTATCCTAAAAATAAGAGCGCCCTTATAAAAACAATAGTCAAGAATGAGAAGTATGTCTGTGAAATTAACCTGTACAATTATAAAAGTGATAAATTTATTTCAATGGTAATTGAAGTTAATGGCATGAAAGACCTCTATGATTTCTCTAAATCACTTTCAAAAAGGATAGTTTTAAGTGTAAAGTCGGCCCTTAAGGGAAGTGAATATTAATTGAGTTTTCATAAAAAAATCCTGCTCACAATAAGAGGAAGCAGGATTTGTACTTTTATGCTATAAGTTTAATTTATTGCTTTTATAACAGCATTCCTTCAACACCGCTATCACCATTTGGTAAAATATAAACAATAACTTTCTTTTCTGAAACTTTTACGATAACTCCAATGCCCTTCTTTTTGCCCTGCTTGAAGGCAGTCCATGCTTCAGTTTCGGGCTTTGCAGTTTTTGATAATTTGGGCACTTTAACCCCGTTCATCTTTTTCCCTTTATAGAATTTAGCAATGGCAGCTCCCTTTTTCATTGCTTCACTTTCGGATTTGCACTGGATTTCATATCTAATTCCTCCATGCTGGCCCTTTTCTACTTTTTTCACGCCCTTGAATATTCTGTACTTAACCTTATCAACGACAACGCTCCCTCTTTTAACTTTGATTTTTCCCTTTGCTTCAGCCCCGGTGTAGGTAAAAAAAAGGGCACCCATAAATAAGACGGCAGATAGTAAGGATAGATTTTTTTTGATCATGTTTTTTATCTCCTTGAATTTTTTAATATTTGTATGCTTAATTATAATATTAATTTTGACATTTGTCAATATATTAAACATTATGTAAAACAATACTTGAATAATAATGCTATTAGAATTAGTGAAATGAAAACCAACCCAATTTTTACATATTGCAAAAATTTTTCATTTACTGCTCCGGCTTTTTCGCTTTTTGCAGCAATGGCATCATTAAATTCACTATCGCTCATAAGTGATTTTTTCTTAACAAGTTTAGCTAAGACAGATGAAATAATAGTCAGTACCAGTATGGGGACAAAAGTTCCCGTCATTACTTCAATCATTTCGGATTTCCAATCTGCCCGAATTATCCAGAGAAGTGGAATTATTATAGTAGGGGCAATTATTATATTGGATAAAATAAAAATAATCTTCCCCTGTTTTTTAGTGGGTTTATCCGATTTGTTTAATTTAATTGTGGAATAGATGATGAAACATATTAAAAGTATTCCAACGGGAAGGGAATATAGAATAAACATAATTACCATGGCTAAGCCATAATCATCTTTTCCCCGGGTAGCAAGGAGGAGGGTAGGGCAGGAAAGGATAAAAGTCAGAATAATAATTATTATTGATTTTATGCGAAGCATATTATTCTCCTGGTGTGGATTAAATATTCTTGTATATAAACGATCAGGCATTTTTAGAGCCCGGCATCATAAAGCAATCATGGTATTATATATTCTCCTTCAATTCTCACTAAAGCCGGACCGCCAAATATAATTCTTTCTTTGTTTTCAGTGTCTTTTATTGTTCTTAACTTAACAGAATTATAATTTTTTCTTTCATTGTTTTGCTCAATATTAAATTTATCAGATTCCCAAATCTTGTTTTGTTTTAAATAATATCCCAAAGCTGAATTACCCGATCCGGTTGCCGGATCTTCAAGGTATCCGAATGTTGGCGCAAAAACTCTTGTCCTGTAATTATTGTTTTTATCATATACTTCATCGGAAAAAACAGTTATGATGTCAATTTTATTGTTCATGCAGAAGTCTTTTAAAGTATTTAGGTCCGGATAAATTTTTAAAATATTTTCCAGTCCGTTTATGGGCAGGATTAAAGTGTCCAGTCCTGCATTTATAATCGATATGGGATACCTGTCATTAATAAACGATCCGTCCATGTTCATTGAATTTATAATATCATCTAAACGCGGCAGTTTGGTTATGTATTCAGGTTCGGGAGAGTGGATGTAGACTGAATTTTCTTCTTTTATTCTATTTTCAACTTTGAGTTTTTCTGTGTTCGTCATTATAAAAACACTTTCCCTGTTTAATAACAGGGGATCATTTTTAATTAAATCGTACATTATTCCAATTGTAGCATGTCCGCAGAATTCCACTTCCCTTTCCGATGAATAATATTTCATTTTGTAAGTGTCACCGTCTAATTTGCAGACATAGCCTACCTCGTTAACAAATCCTTTAAGTTGATTAGCTATGAGGAGCATTTCATCAACTGTTAACTCATCTTCATGATCAATATAAATAGATCCTGCCGGATTTCCGCTTGATGATGCTGTGGCAAATGCATCAATTTTTTTAAATTTTAATCTTTTCATTTTTATGTCTTTATCATGGTATACATCATTTAAGTGAAAAATGATATTTTACTTGATGACTAATATTGCGATCCATGGAGCAAAGTTGAAAAAAGTTATGAACAGCTTATAGGAAGCCAGGTATTTCTGCGTGGAATTGTTAATTGTTTCTTCGTCTAATCCGAATATTCTTTTTTGTATCTTGCAGATTAAGTCCCGAAAGAGAATCACGGAAATTGCTGTTAAGGCATATATGCCCGTGTTAACCACCATGCACCAGAAAAAAAAGTCCTGAATTTTTTCTATGCCCATACTGTCCTCCCTGTTGTTTTGTTAGATTTTGCCGTTATGCTCCATGGTGATGGCTGCCTTCATAAGTTTCCCTTTCATGATTTATTAGTTTTTGTTATGGTCAATAGTTATGACTACACTTCCGATTTTCTGCCCCTTTTCAACATACTCAAAAGCATCAGCTATTTGCTCCAGGGGATAATTTTTATCAATTACTGCCCTGAACTTTTTTTTCTCAATGAGGTCTTTGATAAAACGCGCGCTTCTGCCCGGATCATAGGGCATGGGGAATTTGACCTGTTTTTTCCCAAAGATTGGTGTAATGAGTGAAAAAAAAACATTTTGGGCCATGGTGCCCGGTTCAGATGAAATATATATTCCATCCTGAGTCAAAATTGGTTTGCATTTTCCAAAGGTGCTTTTTCCCACCGTGTCAAAAACAAAGTTATACTTTTCGCCGGACTTAGTAAAATCTTCTTTTGTATAGTCAATGACATTGTTAGCTCCAAGTAGCTTGACTAAACCCGAATTCCTTGATTCGCACACGGCAGTTATATTTGCTCCAAAATATTTTAATAATTGAACTGCAGCAGAACCAATAGCCCCCGTGGCACCGTTGACGAGAACTTTATGTCCCTCTTTGAGCTCCACCTTGTTGATGAAGTTATAGGCGTAATGCGCGCCCTCTGTACTGGCTGCGGC
>JBHPHB010000139.1:0-8042 GCA_042569985.1 Spirochaetota bacterium
AATATAATTAATTAAAGTAATTGAAAAATGAATTTTAAAGTATTAGCTGTTTTTACTGTAGATAATGACTCACCCATTCTTGAGAAGTGTCTTGATATGGCTGGTGAAATTTCGGATATAGATTTACTTGTTGTGGATGATGGCTCTAATGATGATACTTACAGTATTATTAAGGAATACCCATCAGTTAAATATGTAAAGCATGATAGGAACCTTGGTTATGGCGCATCTTTAATGACGGGGTTTCAGTTTGCAAATGATCATGATTATGATATAATAATCTTACTGGATATTGAAGGTGATAATTACAAAGCCGATGTTGAACAGATAATTGAAAACATTAACTATGGTTATGATATAGTTAATTTAAGCCGCATCTTGGAGAACTATGAATACACTACAATACCTGAAATTTATGTGAAGACCACTCAAAAATTATCTGATGCAATTAAAGATGCCTCTGCACTTGATCTAACAGATCCTCTTTCTGGCACTCTGGGTATAAGGTGTAATGCAGTTAAACATATGGAATTTACTGAGTTTGATTACGGCATTATGATTCAGCTTTGGATCCAGGCAGCATTTTTTAATTTTGCCGTAATTGAGATTCCCGGTGGGGCACAGAAAAGTTTTGGCATTGAGCTTGATTTCTACGAAGATCCCCTGGGCTATCTATTTTCAGTAATGGAAACAGAAAAGTTGTTATATGACAAAAAAACAATTAACTGATTTTCTAATGAAAGAAATGATAGATTATTTTATTCTGCTACCTTTCAAATTTATGTCTTGACAAAACCGCATATTATTTTAAAAAAGGTTCTTTTCAAAATATAATCAGGTTATAAATAATTAATGGCAAAGCCCGTAATCGTTCAAAGTGACAATACTCTACTTGTAGAAGTTAATAATCCGAAATTTGAATTGGCAAGAGATTCAATCTCTCCTTTTGCGGAACTTGAAAAAAGTCCCGAGCATATTCATACATACAGGATAACACCTCTTTCCCTCTGGAATGCCGCTGCTTCCGGATTGAATTTAACAAATATATTAAAGACACTTGATGAATTTTCCCGTTATGATATTCCTGAAATTGTACTTACAACAATTAAGGAGCAAATGCAAAGATATGGCCTTCTAAAACTTGTTAAAAGTAATGGAGATATTATCCTTTCATCGGAAGATACAATCCTGCTGAACGAATTTATGAATCATAAGAAGGTGCAGGAGTTTATAGATAAAAAAATTGACGATTCAAATATCAGGATAAAAAAGAATTTCCGCGGCCACATAAAACAGGCATTGATAAAAATCGGTTTTCCCGTTGAAGATCTTGCAGGTTATGAAGATGGTGAAGATTGTGATTTAAACATGAAGGAAATATCATCGGATGGACTGGATTTTAATATCCGAGATTACCAGGAGAGCGCAATCAATGCATTTTATAAGGGTGGGGGGCCTGAAGGGGGGAGTGGTATAATTGTTCTTCCCTGTGGTGCAGGTAAAACAATTGTGGGCATTGGTGTGATGTCACTGCTTCAAACGGCAACCCTCATTCTGGTTACAAATACAATTGCACTTAGGCAGTGGAAGGATGAACTCCTGGATAAAACCGATCTTTCACCCGATGATATTGGTGAATTCTCCGGTGAAAAAAAGGAGATAAAACCTATCACAATTGCAACATACAATATTCTTACTTATCGTAAAAATAAGAAAGGCCCATTTCTTCATTTTAAAATATTTGATACCAAAAATTGGGGGCTCATAGTTTATGATGAGGTTCACCTTTTACCTGCCCCTGTTTTTAGAATGACATCGGAGATTCAGTCAAAAAGAAGGCTGGGCCTCACTGCGACTCTAATCAGGGAAGACGGCATGGAAACCGATGTATTTAGCCTCATCGGACCAAAAAAATATGATATGCCCTGGAAAATTTTAGAGAAATCTAACTGGATTGCAAAGGCCATATGTACGGAAGTAAGAATTGAAATGCCCGGAGAGATTAGGTTGAACTATTCCATTGCAAAAGACCGGGAAAAATTCAGGATTGCATCGGAAAACCAAAAAAAAGATCACTATATTACTAAAATTATTGAGCACCATGGTAACTCAAATATCCTTATCATTGGGCAATATATTTCTCAATTATCTAAATTTGCCGAGGAATATAAATATCCTCTTATTACCGGCAGCACTCCCATTTCTGAGCGCGAAGAGTTGTACCACAAATTTCGAAACGGTGAAATTAAAATTCTTGTAGTGTCAAAGGTTGCAAATTTCTCAATTGACCTCCCTGATGCTAATGTTGCAATTCAAATTTCCGGAACTTTCGGCTCCCGCCAGGAAGAAGCCCAGAGGCTTGGGAGAATTCTTCGTCCAAAGAAGGGAGAAAACAAGGCTTACTTCTATACACTAATAAGCTCCAACACTGTTGAAGAAAAGTTTGCACATAACAGGCAGTTATTTCTCACCGAACAGGGATATACCTACATTATTTTAAACGAAGAGATGTTTGTTGATAAGTATAAATCCGGTGTAAAAAATTAAGATTGTTTTTTAGGATTTTAGTATCAATTTCTGCGAGCATAGTGCCTCATCATGACTTTTATAGGAATCAATAAATATATTTTATTGACAAAAAGATACCTGCTTACTATGATCTATTAAAATTGTTCTGAGTAAACATGTGATGATATGGAAACTGGTTGTATAACTGAGATGAATGCAACACTCGAATGTTTACCTGAAGACTCCTAAATATGTTTTGATTATAGGGAGGACTAACTTTGAAAAAAATTATCTTTTTAACCCTGGCTTTAACATTTATTATTGGCTTGGGTTTTTCTTCATGTAAGGACGACGGAACGAGCCGTAGTGAACTCATTGAAACCTTTTGCCAGTGGAGTATTGCATGTGAAATGTATGATGACAATACAACCCAGGTTGAATGTGAGCTCTACACGGACTTAATCTATGAAATTTCAGACTGCGGTAGTTTATTTACTACTTCCATGAACTGCATGGTTGATATGGAATGTGATGACTATGAAACCTGTGCGGATGAGATGAATGCAACAGGCCAGTGTCTTCTTCAGATTGATTTTTTTAACTGAAATGTCTTAAAATAATTATATTTTTAGGATTCCAGTATCAATTTCTGCAAGCACCATGTCTCATAAAGGCTTCTATGTGAAGCTAAAAAAATTATATTGACAAAAAGATACCTGCTTACTATGATCTATTAAAATTATTTTTGTATAAATATTTAATTATTATTGCACAAATTCAAAATTATTTATAATTAGCATATAATACCTTGCCGAAAATCGTATAAACATTAAAAAATTAAATGAGGAATAATATATGTCAAAAAACGCACAAATGATTGCTGAAATATCATTTAACCTTTTTTATTTAATCTCTGTTGTCATAATGGTAGTTATTATGTTCAGGAAAAGGGCTAATGTTGCTGAAAATGAATGGAAATCAGCTTTCTGGCTCCTGATGGCCTACTTCTTCCTTGCAATTGGTGATATACCCCATCTTGGAACCAGGGTCATAGCATTTGCCATGGGAGGACTGGAAACTTCTATAACTATTGGAAATAGCAAGTGGAATATCTCAGGGCTTGGAGCTTTTATAACATCTTTAACGTTTGCCATATATTATATATGCATGCTACTTCTGTGGAAAAACCGGTATAATAAAAAACTTGGAATAATCGGCTGGGCAGTCATTATTATTGCCGTTATACGTACAATTTATATGTTGATACCCGGAAACGGCTGGGATGTAATGATCCCTCCCCGTTCATTCTGGCTTATCCGAAATAACATGCTCATGCTTATGCAGCTTCTTGTTGCCTTTCTAATTTTGAAAGATTCTATAGCTGCAAAAGAAAAAGTGCTTAAACAAATTGGTATTTTTATTCTTGTATCATTTACATTTTATTCTATTGTTGTTTTTCTCTACCATTCCTATCCATCAATTGGTATGCTTATGATCTTTAAAACAATAGCTTACCTGATTATTGCATTTCTGGGCATGAGCATGTTATTTCGGATAGGAATGGTAGAGAAAAACAACAATAGAATAAATGTAAATGATACAAGAATAAAAATACCAATTTGTTTAAGCACTTTTTCTTTTGCAGCTATAGAATCTTTCAAAATTAGAAAGGCAACAAGAAGCTGCATAAGCATGAGCATGTTATTTCGGATAAGCCAGAATGAACGGGGAGGGATCATTACATCCCAGCCGTTTCCGGGTATCAACATATAAATTGTACGTATAACGGCAATAATAATGACTGCCCAGCCGATTATTCCAAGTTTTTTATTATACCGGTTTTTCCACAGAAGTAGCATGCATATATAATATATGGCAAACGTTAAAGATGTTATAAAAGCTCCAAGCCCTGAGATATTCCACTTGCTATTTCCAATAGTTATAGAAGTTTCCAGTCCTCCCATGGCAAATGCTATGACCCTGGTTCCAAGATGGGGTATATCACCAATTGCAAGGAAGAAGTAGGCCATCAGGAGCCAGAAAGCTGATTTCCATTCATTTTCAGCAACATTAGCCCTTTTCCTGAACATAATAACTACCATTATGACAACAGAGATTAAATAAAAAAGGTTAAATGATATTTCAGCAATCATTTGTGCGTTTTTTGACATATATTATTCCTCATTTAATTTTTTAATGTTTATACGATTTTCGGCAAGGTATTATATGCTAATTATAAATAATTTTGAATTTGTGCAATAATAATTAAATATTTATACAAAAATAATTTTAATAGATCATAGTAAGCAGGTATCTTTTTGTCAATATAATTTTTTTAGCTTCACATAGAAGCCTTTATGAGACATGGTGCTTGCAGAAATTGATACTGGAATCCTAAAAATATAATTATTTTAAGACATTTCAGTTAAAAAAATCAATCTGAAGAAGACACTGGCCTGTTGCATTCATCTCATCCGCACAGGTTTCATAGTCATCACATTCCATATCAACCATGCAGTTCATGGAAGTAGTAAATAAACTACCGCAGTCTGAAATTTCATAGATTAAGTCCGTGTAGAGCTCACATTCAACCTGGGTTGTATTGTCATCATACATTTCACATGCAATACTCCACTGGCAAAAGGTTTCAATGAGTTCACTACGGCTCGTTCCGTCGTCCTTACATGAAGAAAAACCCAAGCCAATAATAAATGTTAAAGCCAGGGTTAAAAAGATAATTTTTTTCAAAGTTAGTCCTCCCTATAATCAAAACATATTTAGGAGTCTTCAGGTAAACATTCGAGTGTTGCATTCATCTCAGTTATACAACCAGTTTCCATATCATCACATGTTTACTCAGAACAATTTTAATAGATCATAGTAAGCAGGTATCTTTTTGTCAATAAAATATATTTATTGATTCCTATAAAAGTCATGATGAGGCACTATGCTCGCAGAAATTGATACTAAAATCCTAAAAAACAATCTTAATTTTTTACACCGGATTTATACTTATCAACAAACATCTCTTCGTTTAAAATAATGTAGGTATATCCCTGTTCGGTGAGAAATAACTGCCTGTTATGTGCAAACTTTTCTTCAACAGTGTTGGAGCTTATTAGTGTATAGAAGTAAGCCTTGTTTTCTCCCTTCTTTGGACGAAGAATTCTCCCAAGCCTCTGGGCTTCTTCCTGGCGGGAGCCGAAAGTTCCGGAAATTTGAATTGCAACATTAGCATCAGGGAGGTCAATTGAGAAATTTGCAACCTTTGACACTACAAGAATTTTAATTTCACCGTTTCGAAATTTGTGGTACAACTCTTCGCGCTCAGAAATGGGAGTGCTGCCGGTAATAAGAGGATATTTATATTCCTCGGCAAATTTAGATAATTGAGAAATATATTGCCCAATGATAAGGATATTTGAGTTACCATGGTGCTCAATAATTTTAGTAATATAGTGATCTTTTTTTTGGTTTTCCGATGCAATCCTGAATTTTTCCCGGTCTTTTGCAATGGAATAGTTCAACCTAATCTCTCCGGGCATTTCAATTCTTACTTCCGTACATATGGCCTTTGCAATCCAGTTAGATTTCTCTAAAATTTTCCAGGGCATATCATATTTTTTTGGTCCGATGAGGCTAAATACATCGGTTTCCATGCCGTCTTCCCTGATTAGAGTCGCAGTGAGGCCCAGCCTTCTTTTTGACTGAATCTCCGATGTCATTCTAAAAACAGGGGCAGGTAAAAGGTGAACCTCATCATAAACTATGAGCCCCCAATTTTTGGTATCAAATATTTTAAAATGAAGAAATGGGCCTTTCTTATTTTTACGATAAGTAAGAATATTGTATGTTGCAATTGTGATAGGTTTTATCTCCTTTTTTTCACCGGAGAATTCACCAATATCATCGGGTGAAAGATCGGTTTTATCCAGGAGTTCATCCTTCCACTGCCTAAGTGCAATTGTATTTGTAACCAGAATGAGGGTTGCCGTTTGAAGCAGTGACATCACACCAATGCCCACAATTGTTTTACCTGCACCACAGGGAAGAACAATTATACCACTCCCCCCTTCAGGCCCCCCACCCTTATAAAATGCATTGATTGCGCTCTCCTGGTAATCTCGGATATTAAAATCCAGTCCATCCGATGATATTTCCTTCATGTTTAAATCACAATCTTCACCATCTTCATAACCTGCAAGATCTTCAACGGGAAAACCGATTTTTATCAATGCCTGTTTTATGTGGCCGCGGAAATTCTTTTTTATCCTGATATTTGAATCGTCAATTTTTTTATCTATAAACTCCTGCACCTTCTTATGATTCATAAATTCGTTCAGCAGGATTGTATCTTCCGATGAAAGGATAATATCTCCATTACTTTTAACAAGTTTTAGAAGGCCATATCTTTGCATTTGCTCCTTAATTGTTGTAAGTACAATTTCAGGAATATCATAACGGGAAAATTCATCAAGTGTCTTTAATATATTTGTTAAATTCAATCCGGAAGCAGCGGCATTCCAGAGGGAAAGAGGTGTTATCCTGTATGTATGAATATGCTCGGGACTTTTTTCAAGTTCCGCAAAAGGAGAGATTGAATCTCTTGCCAATTCAAATTTCGGATTATTAACTTCTACAAGTAGAGTATTGTCACTTTGAACGATTACGGGCTTTGCCATTAATTATTTATAACCTGATTATATTTTGAAAAGAACCTTTTTTAAAATAATATGCGGTTTTGTCAAGACATAAATTTGAAAGGTAGCAGAATAAAATAATCTATCATTTCTTTCATTAGAAAATCAGTTAATTGTTTTTTTGTCATATAACAACTTTTCTGTTTCCATTACTGAAAATAGATAGCCCAGGGGATCTTCGTAGAAATCAAGCTCAATGCCAAAACTTTTCTGTGCCCCACCGGGAATCTCAATTACGGCAAAATTAAAAAATGCTGCCTGGATCCAAAGCTGAATCATAATGCCGTAATCAAACTCAGTAAATTCCATATGTTTAACTGCATTACACCTTATACCCAGAGTGCCAGAAAGAGGATCTGTTAGATCAAGTGCAGAGGCATCTTTAATTGCATCAGATAATTTTTGAGTGGTCTTCACATAAATTTCAGGTATTGTAGTGTATTCATAGTTCTCCAAGATGCGGCTTAAATTAACTATATCATAACCATAGTTAATGTTTTCAATTATCTGTTCAACATCGGCTTTGTAATTATCACCTTCAATATCCAGTAAGATTATTATATCATAATCATGATCATTTGCAAACTGAAACCCCGTCATTAAAGATGCGCCATAACCAAGGTTCCTATCATGCTTTACATATTTAACTGATGGGTATTCCTTAATAATACTGTAAGTATCATCATTAGAGCCATCATCCACAACAAGTAAATCTATATCCGAAATTTCACCAGCCATATCAAGACACTTCTCAAGAATGGGTGAGTCATTATCTACAGTAAAAACAGCTAATACTTTAAAATTCATTTTTCAATTACTTTAATTAATTATATT
>JBHPHB010000140.1:0-8027 GCA_042569985.1 Spirochaetota bacterium
TCCATATATTTAAGCGTCAAACTAATTCATTAATGTATTAACTTATGTCTCTTAATTTTTGTAAAGTATAATTTATACATGAAATATGTCAACAAATTTTTACTATATTTATGTATAGTGTCTTGCTTTTTTAAAATATCGGTGGGTGTTGTTAATATCTTAAATTTTTTCTTCAATTATTTACGGGGGAGCTTTATTGTGAACTTTGAGCCCTTTCCCGGCTCTGATTCCACTGACATTTCTCCCATATGGTTTTCTGTTATAATAAAATATGAAACAGACAGGCCAAGGCCCGTACCCTGCCCTACGGGTTTGGTTGTATAAAAGGGCTCGAAAATCCTTTTTCGAACTTCTTCATCCATACCTGTTCCGTTGTCTTCAATCTCCACACGAACCATATCGTCATCATTAACAGTGCTCAGTTTAAAAAGAGGCCTCATTTCAGTCACATCTTTTGCAAACATAGACTCTGCACCATTTTTTAAAATATTAAGAAAAACCTGCTGTATCTTTGTCCTTTCACAGGGGACCAATGGAAGGGTGTCATCGTATTGCCGCAATATTTCAATCTGTCTGAAATCATATTTCCGTTTCAGGTCATAATCACTTTCGGCAAGCTCAATCGTTTTATCAAGCAAGTCATTGACCATGCAGTCTTCAAACTGGGAATCACTCTTTCGGCTGAAGCTAAGCATGTTATCGACGATCTTCGCGGCACGCTTTCCCGAATCAAATATCCTTTCAATTATTTCGGGGATATCACGTTTGCCAATGTATTCACCAATGGTTTTCAGGTCAGTGCCGCTATCAAGAGCGGCTTCCCTGTTTTTTTCAATGTTTCCGATAAGCCTGTTTTTTAAAACCTGCACATTCTGAAGAATTCCAGCCAATGGATTGTTTATCTCATGGGCCATTCCTGCCGCGAGCCCTCCAACGGAAAGCATCTTCTCAGACTGTATCATCATCTCTTCAATGCGCACTCGTTCTGTGACATCATCAATCCTGATAACTGCCCCCTCTATGCCGTCTGCAAAAAGGGGATAGAGAGTTAAGTCCGAGTAACCGATGCCGCCATTGACCTTTCTTCTAATCTTCTCCTGTTTTAACACTTCCCTGTTCTGCACGGCTTTCTTAATCTTCTCAATTTCCAATCCCAATTGGGGGAGAACATCAGTTAATAACTTACCATCTGCATCCACTGCTCCAATTCCCGTTGCCTCCTGGGCCTCCTTGTTCCATTGGGTAATATTTCCATTCATATTAATTCCGATAATAACTGATTGCATGGAATCTACTATGCTCTTTAAGTAATTTCTCAGGTGGCCCAATTCCTCCTCAGCCTGCAAACGTGCAATGGAACTTCCAATTTGAGCGGGTATTGATTCAAGGACAACACGCGTAAAAGCAGGCACTTCATTAAGGCTATGGGAAGACACATGTAATGATCCGATAATTTTCCCTTTATGGCTTATTGGCAAAACTCCAATTGCAGATAGTCTTTCTCTAATTACCAGTTCATCAATCTCAGGGGATATATTAATATTTTTATAGCTTGAGTATAATGATTGCCCGGCATGTATAATTTTAACATTTACAGAATCTTTGTCATAATGTAAACTTTTATCAATAAATTCTCTATTATTAAAACCCCTGTATACTACCATATTGAGAGAACCGGAGTTTTTATCAAAGAGATAAATCCCGCCTGAATCCATATTAGATAGCTCTATTGCCGCATCCAGGCACAGTTCAAGCCCCTCTTTGAGATTGGTTACCGTACTCAACTCAAAGGCAAAATCTCTCTGAACAAGGTTAAGGTTCTCCACCTGTTTACGTTCTGTGATATCCCGTCCTTCAGGGATGAGGAGAATTGTATTCCCCTTTTCATCCTTTACAGGTTTAAGGGAAAAGTCAGCATTTATTATGGTACCATCAGGTGCCGGATGGAATGCTTCAAAGCGGACAAACTCCCCCGATGATGCACTTTTAATGGCATCTCGAAGTGTCTCCTGAAGTTTCCCCGAGTGGCTCCACCACACGGTTTCCCAAAAGGGCTTGCCAATCACTTCAGATTCATCAATACCGGCGAAGTCAAGAGATGTCTTATTGGCCTTCATGAGAATTCCATCAGTTGTCAACAACCCCATAAACTGAAATGTGTGGTCAAAGACTGCACGAAAACGTTCTTCACTCTCTCTCAGGGCCGCATCAGAGCGCTTGCGTTGGGTAATATCAGTAATAATATTGGCAAAAGATAGGGGGTCGCCTTCTGAATTTCGGAGAAGAAACATACTATTCATAGAGGGAACTTTATTTCCTTTTTTTGACTGCAAATTTAGTTCACCGGCCCAGAATCCCTGGTCCAGGACTATTGGAAATACCACTTGCCTGATAAATTTTCCTGTCTCTTCAGTATAATAATCAAAAACCGACTTCCCGTTAACATCTTCCGGGCTGTCTTCCCCAAACATCCTGCATAATGATTTATTTAAAAATTGTATATTCCCATTGATATCAGCCCAGCCAATACCCTCACTGGATTCTTCCACAAATTTCTTAAAGAAAACACTCATTTCAAAAAGTTCCGCATTTTCCATGGAAATTGCAGCCTGTGCAAGCAGTACCTGAAGAAGGGTAATGTGATTTTCGGCAAACGCACCGGAAACAAGATTATTTTCCAGGTACAGTGCTCCGTATATTTTATCCTTGTACCTGAAGGGCGTGCACAAAACGGATTTAACTTGATTTTCCTTAATATAAGGATTATCAGAATAATCTCCTTCTTGTGAGGCATTTTGAGAGATAAAGTTTTCTCCCGACTGAACAACATGGTTGACAATTGCCCTGCATAAATCGTCGGATTCTTCAATTTTTGCCGGGGAGAAAACTCTATTGCTATAAGAATCTACTCTCCATGCAGCTTCTGCAAAAACATTATCTCCATCCTTTCGGATGAGAAATCCCTTTTGAGCTCCGGCATTTTCCGAGATAATCCTTATCATTCGTGTTAAAAATTTTTCAAGGTCAATTTCACTCGATATTGCCTGTGATGCCTTTATTACCGTCATAAGGTCAAGTGATTCAGCAAATGAACTGATGGTTGATGTAGCATCATCTACGGATGTCTCTTTTTTATTATATGTTTGTATTATAAGTTCTTTATATTTTTCATTTAGATCGCTTACTTTGAGGCTTGCCCCCCATTTTTCATAAAGGCTTCCTGCCTCCTGGATAAAAATGGCAGCAACTTTTTCTCTTCCCAGGGATAACCAGTACCTGCCATAAAGTTCGTTTGCAAGAGCCTCATATTGAAGATATCCGTTGGTGTTTGCAGAATTTATTGCTCGCTCATAAAAAGACGGTGCATCATCGGTATTCCCGGTAATCCTGGCAATCTCGGCATCCAACATCTCTGTAAGGTGTAAGAAATTTTGGGGACTGTGGCCAGCCCACTTCTTGAGAAGTTTGGTATCTTTTCTAATTCTCCTAAATGCATTTCGTTTCTTTATCCCCTTCAAATCGGGATATAGAGCAATATGTGTGAGCGCTGAAAAAAGAACATGATCAATCATAAATGGAAAGGAATTTATTGAACTTTTATATTTATCCAATTCAATTAAATACTTTTCGCCATCCCTGTAATTGCCAAAATGATAGGAAATCTGAAGTTTAGCCCAATAGTACACGGCAATACCAGTTGTAAAATTACTGCTCACCATCCTTTCCAGGCATTCATTCTCATCAAAAAATGAATCACTGAGGGAAAGGTTATTTTCAGTAAAACCCATAAGACATGCCCTCAGCTGCATGAGGATCATTGCTTCATCCCAGATATCCTGGTAGTTAGTACTTTTTATTACCTCAAGATATTTTGCACCCTCATTATATGCGTCTTTTATAGTATGGTCAGGGTTCCACTGTGGAATATGGACACAGGGGTGGGCCATATATTCCAGGGAACCGTTTTGTATTGCCAGTTCAAGAACCTTTTTTAAGAGTTGCGGAATAGATCGCATATGGTCATGGAGCCAATGACCACCCACGGCATATATCCATATTGCCTTATACTGAATTCCGGAATCGGGGAAGCGGTTACTCACCTTCATTGCAAGTTCTGAAAATTCATGGCCAGATTTCAGATCACCCAGCATAAAATTCAATACGATACCACCATAGATGCCAAGAGGTAAAGCAGCTTCAGGATGAATTCCTTTTCTTATGGTTAAATTTACCTGTTTGAACACTACAAGGGCCATTAGATTATCATTACCGGTGAGGTAAGCCGATGGAATAATATTTGCCAGCATCTGCTGAATAATATCCTGTTTAGGATCTGTTATAATTGGCCCATTCAATATGTCATCGACGGTCCTGTTTCTCATATTCATCTTTATGAGAAAAATCTCCTTGAACATGCGAATTAAACTTGGCTTTTCGGGAATGCTGATTCCCAAAAGCGAAAGTCCATTCAAGCCTGCCCGTATGGATTCATCCATTTTACCGATAACCAGGTATTGAATTAACAGCTTACTGTAAATCCTGGCTTTATCCATAGGTGATTTGGCTTTTTCAAGTAAAATGCGGCTGATATTTTCTGCTTCATAAAACTCCTTACTTAAATAGGCACTCTCCATGAGTAGCATATATGTTTCATAAGTTAGTTCATAGTATTTATCCCATGAATCATCAGAAAAAATCTCAATATTTATTTTAGCAAAACTGTAAGCCGGTCCAAAGGCTGCTGAATTTTTTGCTTTCCGTGCGGCATGAACATTCATTTTAACAAGCTCTACTTTCTCGGTTGCATCTGTAATGAGTCTCCAGCCTTTATTGAACTGTGTCACAATATCAACAATTTTATCATCAAAACTTTCTTCATCAACGCTTCCCAGCATAAGGCGGCCAATCCTCAGATGTACTTCCTCTTTCTCGCCATCCTCAATCATCATGTATGAAGCCTGGTGAATACGGTCATGCTGAAACCTGTATACAATATTATTATCCTCTTCATCTGTTAGAGCAAGATTATATTCTCCGGTAAGAGGGATAAGAATTCCTTCAACAACTGCATCCCATAAGAATTCTGCAGTTTCCTGTTGCGACCTTTCAGTAATTATGGAAAGAGTTTTCAGATCAAACCTATTTCCAATGCACGATGCATACTGGAGTCTCTCACGAGTTTCCCCGGGAAGTTTTTCCAGGCGTTTTAACATGAAATCAACTACGTTATCACTTACCTGCAATTCCTTTATCTTCTCAATATCAAAATACCACTCACCCTGTTCATGGCTGAAAACCACATATTCTTCGTGATATAAATTCTTAAGATACTCAATCACAAAAAATGGGTTGCCCTCAGTCTTCTTAAAAACCAACCTGCTCAGGGGAGATGATTTTCCCCGGTCACTGTGAATAGTATCAGATACAATCTGGTTAACTACATTCTCTTCCAGTGGTAATAGTGTGAGCTTGTGGATTTCTTTAACCTTTTGAATTTCATCCATCGACATCAATAGGGGATGCCCGCTACTCACCTCATTGTCACGGTATGCACCAATAAACAGGGTGTACTCAATCGATTCAGATGATAAAAGATACTGAAGAAGTTTTAACGTAGAGCCGTCTGCCCATTGCAGATCATCCAAAAAGACAACAAGAGGATGCTCCTGGCTGGCAAAAACCTTTATAAAATCCTGGAATACAAGTTGGAACCGGTTAATGGTTTCTTCCGGCCCCAGTTCCTTAACAGGAAGCTGTTTCCCCATAATCAGTTCAATTTCAGGAATAAGTTCAACAATGACACCGGCATTTATCCCAAGGGCTTTAATAAAATCACTCTTCCATTCTTTAATGCTGTCCGCATCCTCACCTATAATCTCCAGGATGAGATTTTGAAATGCCAGTATTACTGCATTATACGCGGTACTTCGACTCAGTTGGTCAAACTTCCCCGTGGTAAAATACCCGTTTTTAAGTGTCACAGGTTTTCGAATCTCATTGACAAGAGAGGATTTTCCAACACCGGAATACCCGGAAACCATGAGCATTTCGGTTTTACCATTACTGACAGCATCAAAGGTTTTCATAAGTAAAGCTACTTCACTTTCCCTGCCATAAAGGCTTTCGGGAATTGAAAATTTAACCGGTAAATCCTGCCTGCCAGGAATGAAATCCTCAATAGCTCCTTTCTCCCTAAACTGCGAGAGGCATTTTTCCAGATCATACTTTATCCCCGATGCACTCTGGTATCTCTCCTCCGGTGACTTTGACATGAGTTTCATAATAATATTTGAAATTGCCATGGGGATATCTTTATCTATTTCATGCGGGCTTTCAGGCTGCCTTGCAATGTGACAGTGAACCAGCTCCATGGGGTCTTTGTACTCAAAGGGGAGCTTTCCGGTAATCATCAAATACAAAACGATCCCCATGGAATAATGGTCTGTGCGGTAATCCACTGAACGGTTGATACGGCCGGTCTGTTCCGGGGATATGTATGCCAGTGTACCCTCGATCTTATTGGGACTAATAGCTGACTGCACTTCATGGAGAATCTGCGTGGCAATGCCGAAGTCCGTAATTTTGGTTTCCATTGTCCCGGGGTTAATAATGATGTTGCCCGGCTTTATATTCTTGTGGATAATATAGCTTTCATGGATTGCGTCAATACCCGCGGCAATCTGGATGGCAATTTTCAGAAAATCTTCAACCCAAAGCCTGTTGTTTCGCATGAAATTTTCAAGGCCAATGCCGCTAAAATCTTCTTCAATTATTGCCTCCCTGTTATCCAAAGACAGGAGGTCATAATATTTTATAACATTATCATCCTGGAGTTTTTCCCCCAGCCTAAAATTATGGCGGTATCTTTTTTTCTCAAGGTCGGAAATAATTTCACTTACATGAGTTTTAATAATGACGGATTCTTTATCGCTTTGTCTTATTCCTTTATATATAACAGTTTGCTTACTTGATTGTATTTCATGGACAATAAACTGCATGCTGATGTATCTTCAAAACCATCAAATCTTATCACTTATAATCTCCCGAAAACAATAAATCCCACTAAGTTATCTCAATATTATTCAATAATATATGTAAGATGTCAAGTGTGAATTTTATTTTATGGGTAATTTCAAAGTAGCTTTTGGATGGATTCTTTAATGAAAGTTTATACGGTAAATCAATAAACTGCATGCCAAAGTAGAGAACATACATCAGCATGCAGTTTATTGTCCATGAAATACAATCAAAAAAACCCTAAACGTGATTTAAATGCTCCTTGATTTCCTCTGCCTTCTTAACGTATTCCAGCCTGTTTAGCGCATCGACAAAAGAGAGTATCCCGGCAACGGAAACATCAATACTTATGCCATTACCATGGGCTTTCAATTTTTTTCCCTGAAATTCCTCTGCCTGGGCATCAGACCCTCCTGTTATGGCAACAAGGTGAAAAGCCTTCAAATAAGCATTGGTACCTGTAATCTTTTTTACAGCTCCAATACCTGCATCAACTCCGCCATTGCCGTGGGCAACCTCAAACTTTTCTTCCTCTTTACTGGCATTGTCCTTCAGGGTCACCATTGTCATTGGCGGTGAATACATACCAGTTGAAATTTGAATGTTCTTTACAAGGTACCTGCTCTTTTCATCATGATGCAAAATCTCTCCAACTATTGCAATAAGGTCTTCATCATAAATCTCTTTCTTCTTATCAGCAAGATTCTTAAAGAACTCAAAGAAGAGGTCCAGTTCCTTTTGTGCAAGATTAAATCCCAGGCTTTTTAACCTGTCAAGGACCGCATGCCTGCCCGAATGCTTTCCAAGGACAAGTTTTGATTTGCTTATGCCGATATCTTCGGGCAGCATAATTTCATAAGTCATTTTTTGCTTAAGAAGGCCGTCCTGGTGGATACCCGATTCATGAGCAAAGGCATTTTCACCAACGATTGCCTTGTTGGGCTGAACCGATACGCCCGTAATATTTGTGAGAAGCTTGCTTGTTGCCAATATCTGCCTGGTGTTTATAC
>JBHPHB010000141.1:0-7966 GCA_042569985.1 Spirochaetota bacterium
TTTTTTATTGAAAATATAATTACTAAAACAAACTAAATCGATTCGATTTTATTGAGCAAATCATTCTTGAAAATTTTAATTTTTCCATGGAGTTTAACCTTTATATTTTCCATATTTTTATTTTCTACTTTATCATTAACACTAAAATAAAATTTAATCTTTGGTTCAGTTCCGGAAGGCCTCATTGTTATTTTTGACCCGTCTTCCATAAAAAACTGGAGAACATTGGATGGCGGTAAATCTTCAATGGTGCTAACCCCGCCTTTTAAAAAGTCCGTGGATTTTAACTCTAATATATCATCGATTTTTACGATTTTTATACCTCCAAAATTTTCTGGCGGGGTGTTTCTGAAAAAATGAATTATATTTTTCATTTTATCAATTCCATCGATTCCCTTCATGGTAAGGGAATGGAGATCCTCAATGTAGTAACCATACTTATTATAAATTTCAAAAAGGAAATCCTGAAGTGTCTGTCCTCTATTGAGAAGCCAATCGGCCATTTCAACGAAAAAATATGTTGAGCTTATAGAGTCTTTATCCCTCACAAATGATACGGGAAGATAGCCATAGCTTTCCTCTCCACCAAAAATAAAAACTTTATCCCCCTTCTCTTCATATTTTTTCATCTTATCAGCAATCCATTTAAAACCGGTGAGTACATTATCAATATTACATTTGTAATCTGAAGCAATTTTACTTTGAAGTTCTGTTGTCACTATTGTTTTCACAATGGAGCCATTGGTAGGCAGTTTTCCTTCTTCACTGGACCTTTTAAGAAGATAATATTCAAGCATTGTTCCTATCTGGTTACCGTTAATTAACATATAGCCGCCGTTTTTGTCTTTAAATCCAACACCCATGCGATCCCCGTCTGGATCTGTTGCAATTAAAATGTCAGCATCAACATCTCCGGCTCTCTCAATAATTAAAGACATTGCTTCTTTTTCTTCGGGATTTGGATAATCAACAGTGGGGAAATTTCCATCGGGAATACTTTGCTTTTCTTCCATAAATAATTTAGTAAAACCAAAATTTGAAAGTACTTCAGGTATTACCTTATACCCTGTACCATGCAGGGGTGAGTATGCAATTTTAATACTTGACTCTGATTTTTTTCGATAAACAACTTTTTCAAGATTTTGAGTATATGATGCTAGGATATCATCTCCAATAATACTAATTATACCGGCCTCAATAGCTTCTAAAAAATCTGTTTTCTTAATCCCTTCAATGGAATTGATCTTTTTTACTTCTTTTATAATATCCTCGTCCTGGGGGGAAATTATCTGCCCTCCATCATCCCAATACAACTTATAACCGTTATATTCAGGAGGATTATGACTTGCAGTTATTACAATTCCCGATATTGCGTTAAGTTCTCTAATGGCAAAAGATGCAATTGGTGTTGGCATTATATCATCAAAAAAGAAAACTCTTATTCCGTTTCCTGCCAGAATTATTGCCGCTTCCTCTGCAAATTCTTTTGACTTGTTTCTTGAATCACGCGCTATAATTACTCCCCTGTCTTTATCTCCATTAGCAATTATGTAATTAGCAAGTCCCTGTGTGGCCATACCTACAGTATAGATATTCATCCTGTTTGTACCGGCACCTACAATCCCTCGAAGTCCACCGGTACCAAATTCTAGAATTGAATAAAACCTGTCGGTTAATTCAGCTTCATTCATGTCTTTTGCCAGCGTCTTAATTTCATTTATTGTTTCAATGTCATAAGGAGGATTAGTCCACTCTTCAATCCTTTCCATTATCTTATTTTCCATACTTCCTCCAAAACATTTTCTTAACAGAATAATGAAATTGTTAGATAATTATGTACATTAAAAAATTTAACAATTTCATTATTAACAATTTCATTATAAATAATACTACCGTAGTATTGATCAACTGTTTTTTAAAATGTTTTATTGTTTAATTAACCTGTTCGAAGATTACTAACATTGGTTATAAAGATAATTATAATATAAAAGGGAAATAAAATTATTGAAAAACAAATATTTTTTATTTTTAAGTTGAAAATATAATACCATAGAAAATATTGTCCATTATTATAAATCAAAAATTAAAAGGAAATAAAAACATATATATTTTTTATAGGGACAAACAATAGACGCTTCAGAATTATAAGGACATTGGGAATACTTAATACATAAGCTATATAACCCCACCTGAGAAGCATTTCAATACAATACTGGAAAGGTAAAATAAATGGATTTAAACTCTTCAATACTATCAAACGGGATAACTATAACTGCTGTTGGAATGAGTGTAGTTTTCAGCGGCCTGCTTGCACTTCTTGCAAGCATGTTCGTTTTGCGAACAATCGTAACATATATTCAGGACAAAAAAAAGAAAGAAATCCCCGTAAAGCCTGAGAAAAAAGAAGAAAAAGCTAAGCCTGTGAATGAGGAAAAAGAAAAGGTTACTGCTGCAGCCGGTTAAAGATGGAATCATTTTTGAGCCTGAAACACTGGAAAGGAGATTATAAGATTTAGCGGCATAGTAATAAACTTTCCCACCCTCGGCATAATTTTTTTAAAAATATTTGTTAAGAATGGTGATAGTGTCCAGGCTGATTATGTTATATATATTATTGAGGCAATAAAGATATAATGCGAGATTTAAACAGCATTTAGTTACGTTGTTAAGAATATACGTAGTAAAGAGGGTGATAATGTTGCCGAATGTACATTGCCCGTAACTTTAGGAGGATAGAGATGTTATCAGATATAATACAGGTTTTTCATTTTTCAGGGTTTTATAATGCCACTTTTGGCCACGGCATTATGATTCTAATAGCTTTTGTATTTTTGTATCTCGGCATATATAAAAAATTTGAACCCCTCCTGCTTGTTCCCATTGGATTTGGTATTATTATTGGTAATATTCCTTTTGTTGCAGGCATGCGTCTCGGTATCTATGAAACTGGAAGTATATTAAACTATCTCTATTTTGGCGTAACGTCCGGGGTTTATCCCTCGTTGATTTTTCTCGGTATCGGTGCCATGACCGATTTCAGTGCCCTCCTGGCTAATCCAAAACTTCTTTTACTAGGTGCGGCTGCTCAATTTGGTATTTTCATTACATTAATTGGTGCATTATTTCTGGGTTTTAACCCTCAGGAAGCAGGAGCAATAGGTATTATCGGTGGAGCTGACGGGCCCACGGCAATTTTCCTAAGCTCAAAACTTGCACCTCACCTTCTTGGAGCAATTGCCATATCGGCATATTCATACATGGCCCTTGTGCCTGTCATACAACCCCCTATTATGAGACTGCTCACAACTAAAAAGGAAAGGCTCATACGCATGGAGCACTCAAGGGAAGTTACAAAACTGGAAAGGATTATCTTCCCAATAATTGGTACAATTATATGCTGCTTTTTCGCTCCCGGTGCCCTTGTGCTTTTGGGAATGCTGTTTTTTGGAAATTTACTTAAAGAAGCAATTGTAACCGAACGATTAGCCCAAACTGCAAGGACTTCTCTTGTTGACATCATAACAATTTTACTTGGTTTTTCTGTTGGGGCGTCCACTCAGGCCGTTAGATTCATTGATGTTGGGGGCCAGATGGTAAATAAGGGTTTTCTTACCTGGGGGTCCATAAAAATATTTATACTTGGGGCAATCTCCTTTGGTATTGCCACTGCATCGGGGGTAATCTTCGCAAAAATAATGAACCTCTTTCTCAAAAAAGATAAAAAGATTAACCCGTTAATAGGAGCTGCAGGTGTTTCCGCAGTTCCTGACTCTGCCAGGGTTGTTCAGCACGTTGGACACGCTGAGGATCGACATAATTATTTATTAATGCATGCCATGGGGCCCAATGTTGCCGGAGTTATCGGTTCGGCCATAGCAGCTGGTGTCCTTTGGGCAAAGCTTGTTGGTAATTAAATAATCCATTTCCTTTACAGCTATAACCTTCTATTAAATATATCTTGACATAAAGTCAATTTGATTGATATAATAATACTTTCAAAGTTATACTTATTTTGATAGTTTTATGCTATCAATAATCCCATAGAGATTCCAATAAGAATAGATATTATGAAATCAGTAATACTAGGTGCAGGTGTTGTAGGATTTGAGATTGCAAGTCAGCTCATATCTGAGGGCAAGGATGTAATCCTGATTGAAAAGGATCCCATCAGGTCAAACTATGTATCAAACCATCTTGACTGCCTTGTCCTGAATGAAGAAGGGAGCAAACCTGAAATACTAAAAAATGCCGGTACTGAGGATGCAGATTTTTTCATCAGTGTAACAAATTCAGATGAAGTAAATATGATTGCATGCGGAATTGTTGCAAGCGAATTCAATGTGCCTGTTAAAATAGCAAGGGTGCGAAGCCTGGAATACTCAAGAAAAAAGGTTTTTCAAAAACCAATTTTTGGTATTGATTACATCATTAATCCCAATGTTGAAACTGCCAGAAAAATTGCAAATATAGTTGCCCTCGGAGCCACAAGTGATGTTATGCTTTTTGAAGATTCCGATGTGCAGATGCGAAATGCTAAAGTAGACGGCACATCTTTCTTTAAAAATAAAAAAATAAAAGATATAAAACATGAAATCGAAGAAGAGTTTATCATTTCCGCAATTTTAAGACATGAAGAATTCCTAATCCCTTCGGGTGATACCATTATACAGGAAAATGATAATTTATACTTTTTTGCCACAAGGAAAACCCTGACTAATATTTTTATCAAATCCGGGCGAAAAAGTGAAGAACTTGACAGGATAGTAATAGTGGGAGGCGGCACTATTGGTACTCTCGTAGCACAATATTTAATTAGAACCGGAAGAAAAATTTCAATAATTGATAACGAGTATGAAAACTGCAGGGTCCTTTCCGACAGGTTTCCCGAAGCACTGGTACTTAATGCGGACATATCCGATGAAGATATTTTCAAAGAGGAAATAATCGGGAAAAATGACCTCATTATTACTACAACCAAAAATCAGGAATTAAATATTTTAACAGCTGCCTACGCAAAAGGACAGGGCATTAAAAGATCCATCGCCCTGGTGACAAAATCACATTACCTTTCTATGGCTCCTGAATTAGGGATAGATTCCACCATCAGCCCCAGGCACAGTTCTGTTGACGCTATTATGAAAATAGTAAGGAAAGGTAACATTAAAAATCTTTATAGCCTTTTTGACGGTAAAGCCGAGGTTATCGAATACTCAATCGATGCAAACAGCACAATTGTTAACAAGTCAATAAATCAAATTGATTCAGCTGAAAATGCACTTATATTATGCGTGGAAAGAAATAATAAAAGCTTAATCCCTAGCGGTAACTTTACCTTAAGAGAAGGGGACAACATGATTATCATCGGCAGGAAAGACTCTGTGACAGAAATTGAAAATATTTTAGAAGGATAAATCGTTTAATAATTAAATATCACTATGAACCTTCGGCTCATATTCAAAATAGTATTCATCCTCATAAGCATATTGTGCTTATTTATGATAATACCAGCCCTTTTGGCCTTTTCCTTAAACGAGGAGAAAGCGCTCCAGGGATTCATAATCACCATTACGTCTTCTCTTTTTATATCAGTGCTGGTTATTATATTATTTAGAAAAATAAAAAATGACTCACTGTCAATAAAAGACGGTTTTTTACTTGTTACGTTGAGTTGGATTATTGCATCTATTATAGGGGCACTGCCCTTCTGGATATCAGGAGAAATCCCAGCTTTTACCGATTCTTTTTTTGAAACAATGTCGGGGTTCACAACGACTGGTGCATCAATTCTCACAAATATTGAGGGGATGCCAAAGTCACTATTGTTTTGGAGGTCTCTGACTCACTGGTTTGGTGGTATGGGAATCGTTGTTCTTACTGTGGCAATTTTACCCATCCTGGGAATAGGAGGCCTGCAATTATTAAAAGCTGAGGCCCCGGGGCCAACAGTTGACAAAATTACGCCAAGGATAACCGAAACAGCTAAGATACTATGGTTTATTTATCTCGGTTTTACAGTAGCCGAAACTTTGCTTCTCATGCTTGGAGGTATGAGCCTTTTTGACGCTTTAACGCATACATTCGGTACACTTGCAACCGGGGGGTTCTCCACAAAAAATGCCAGTGTTGGTCACTTTGATTCAGCTTATATTCACGGCATTATAACATTGTTTATGATTCTTGCGGGAATAAACTTTGTCCTCCATTTTCGATTGATAACCGGCCAATTTAAATTGCTGTTTAACAATACAGAGCTTAAAGCTTATCTATTAATCTTTATTTTATCAACTATTGTAATCACTTACAACCTTTATGGAAATTTTTATAAATCCTTTGGGGAATCATTAAAATATGCCAGCTTCCAGGCAGCATCAATTTTAACAACAACAGGATATGCAACGGCAGATTTTGAAAAATGGCCTTATTTCAGTCAGATTGTTATATTTATTCTAATGTTCATTGGCGGTTCATCAGGCTCCACTGGCGGAGGAATTAAAGTAATTAGAATTATTACTTTATTGAAACAGGGCCTCAATGAAATGAAAAACCTTATTCATCCAAGGGGTGTTTTCACCTTAAAAATAAGCGGAAGCAGTGTAAATGCCAAAATTGCCCAGTCAATTGCAGGATTTTTCTTTCTCTATTTATTTATGTGCTTAATTGTAACACTGGTTGTGTCAACTTCGGGACTGGACTTGATTACTTCTTTCACCACGGCATTGGCAACAGTTGGGAATATTGGCCCGGGTTTTGGTAAAATTGGACCTACAGAAAATTATGCATTCTTTCCAGCTTATGTTAAGTGGTTTTTATCATTTGCCATGCTGGTTGGCAGACTGGAGCTTTATACGGTACTTGTATTATTTACATCCGGTTATTGGAAAAAATAGAAAGCGGGCTCTTAACAATATTTACAAGTGCTACAGTGTAGACTGCAATTCCCTCACCTCTGCCGGTAAATCCAAGTAATTCAGTTGTTTTACCCTTAATGCTTATGCGGTTAACATCAAGGTTATCCAATGAACCGGATATATTATATTTCATTTTTGATATGAAAGGCTTCAATTTTGGTGTTTCACATATTATTGTTGAATCGATATTGATAATCTCAATGTTATTCTCTTTCAATATCTCATTTGCTTTTTTTAAAAGTACTATACTGCTGATATCCTTATATGTCTTATCATTATCGGGAAAGTGATACCCAATATCATCAAGACATGATGCGCCAAATAATGAATCAATTATGGAATGTATCAGGACATCTGCATCTGAATGACCGTCAAGGCCAAGGGGGTTGTCAATTTTTTCACCGCCTAAAATCAGTTCTCTCCCTTTAACCAGGCGGTGCACATCAAAACCATTGCCGATTCTTAAATTTGACATAAATTATTATTCCTGAAGTATGGGTTAAGAAACTGAAACCCGCTTAGTGCCCGTTTAGAAAAGTTATATATTAAATACATCTGAGAGGGAGCTCAATTTTAAAACATTCAATACTTTGGAGCTTACTTTATTTATAATCAGTTTTTTACCTTTTTTCTTTTGTAATTTTAATAAACTAATTAAAACGCCCACACCGGAAGAGTCTATGTAGTCAACACTAGAAAGGTCTATCTCTATATCCTTATCAGTATTCTGTCCGATGTCAAATAGCTTATCTTTGAAGCTTTTTATAGTCATCATTTCAATATCGCCATTAACTATGACGTTTATCCGGCTATCTTCGTCTTTTACTGATATATCCATATTCAATTTACCTATTTAAAACGATTTACTTTATTATTTTGCATGCACATAATTTGTCAATTGATAAATTGATTAACATTCAATTTTTCATTAAATTGTACCTATGTTTTTGGTGAGATATATTATGTATATTGTTTTAAATATTACAAGAATTTTTCAGTTAAATTTTGTTTATTTTGTTATATTTTTTCTCGGCGTCAAATAATTTTTCTCGTGATGA
>JBHPHB010000142.1:0-7876 GCA_042569985.1 Spirochaetota bacterium
AAATCAAAAAAATTTCCATTTACTCGGCGCAAATTTTAAATAGTTCATAGTACGTGGTGATATTTTTGTCAACAAAAAATATTTTTGCTTCCAATAAAGCCCATTATGTGGCACGGTGCTCGCAGTAACATGCACTAGCTTCCTAAAAAAACAGCAAAGGATATAATTAACCGACTGGCTTTCCAGATAATAAATTCGGGTTTAAGGAATTGAATATCCTTAAACCCGAATAATATTTTTCATTTTATTTAAATTGAAGAAATGCTACTATTTCTTTTTCATTATTTTTCTCATGGGCATTCTTTTTCTGGGTTTTTTCCCTTTGTCAAAACCGGGCCTTGGCGCTTTAGCGCTCAATTTCTGGGAGCATTCCTTCGGCTTTACTTTAAATCCCTGGCAGATTGCATCGAGAAGCTGTTTTGGGCTTCTGCCGGATTGAGCCTTAACATTATTTATTACAAGTGCAGGTGAACCCGAAATACCATACTTTTTCACAAGTTCCCCGTCAACTTTAAACTTTGGGAACCTGCCTTTGTATGTGGCTTTATTCTTAAAATCCTTAGATACACTGAACTTCCTGTCGGTAGCCTTAACACAGCTTTTAACCATTGACTTGCTGATGCCGGTTTTACTGAGACAATTGTCAGATTTTCCTTCCTTTAAAAAACACTCAAGATAGGACATATACTTTTTCTTGCTTTTTTTCTGAATGCAGTACTGAACAAGCTGCTCATCAATCTCTTTTTTGCCATGCATTATATAATCACAGAAACGGACATTGAGATTAACCTTTTTATCCAGGAGTTTCCATACAGGCAATATACCCTTTTCAATTTGAGTGCCATAGGGACAATGAGACATTACAAAAACATCAACATCGGGTTTGTCTTTCTTTTCCATGCACTTCCAGTTGGTTTTACATGTTGGGTCCTGACAATCCACCAGTTTATTGCCGTCATCATCTTTACCATTATCGCATATCTCCCCTTTTGGATCAAAGGTCCCCCTTGTTTTAAGCTTCAGATAATCCTTACCGGGCTTTACAAACCGTGCAACTCTTCTGAAAGACTTGCTTGACTTAATACTTTTAGGAAGTAAAACAGCCGGCAAGAATTTTACTTTTTCATTCTCATAAAGCTTCTTTCCAGAAGAATCACTGTAATCATAAACCTTGAAAGAACTACCGGGGAAGACCCTCTTTAAACGTGTCTCAAGCATACCGGCATTACACTTCTTACATCTTTTGTCACTCAATATGATGATTGAATCACTAAAAAGTCCCGAACTAATGATCGTTTGCACACCAATAGTGAGCCCCACTGATACAATAGCAGTTGCGGCTATTATACCTATAAAAAATTCTTTTTTAATATTCATCTTTCCTCCTTTTCATTTCAGTTTTTTCATGAGAGTATCAACACGATGGTATCGATTCCAATGCCGACTATATTTCTCACAAACACTTAAATATTAAAAATTAAAATATTTTTTCTTTTATAATATACTACTAGAACATATCTCCCAGGCCGCCCTTTTTCTCTCCCCTGTTTTCCCTTCTTTCATTTGACCTGTCGTATGACCTGTATGAATCTTTTCTTTGTAACTGGCTAAGGGAACTCTTGTAACCGGCATTTTTCGGGTCCCTCTTGACAGCCTGCCCATACCAGTACTTTGCCTGGCTGTTGTTTTTCAGCTTATACCTGTAAATCCAGCCGAGATATCCCGCAGGCCATGCTTTCTTATAATTAGCAAAATGTGCCTTTCTTAAATATTTTATGGCATTATCATATTGACTCAGTTGAGTATAGGAATAACCCATGTTGGCAAATGCATAATAGTAATTACTTTTATAATTCAAAGATTTTTTATAGTACTTAATGGCATTATAGTAATCCCTTTTCTGCTGATAGACATATCCAATCTCATGCCATGCCTGATGGTCATTACTTTTTAAATCAATTGCCTTTCTGAATTGCTCTATGGCCTTGTCATATCTTTTAAGGTTCCTGTAATACTTTCCAAGGCTCCTGTAACCGTAAATGTAATCGGGATGCTTTTTCAACACTTCCTCGTACATATCTATTGCCTTTTGAGTCTGGCCAAGTTTATTGTACATATAACCAAGCCATGAAAAGCCAAGGACATATTTAGGCTCAATCTCAATGGTCTTTTTTAAAGACCTCTCTGCCAGGCCGTATTTTTTTTGTTCAAAATACATAATCCCCAATTGGAGGTGAGCAGAAACAAGAAAGCGATTTTTGCTTAAAGCTTTCTTTAAGTATCTCTCCTCCTTGGTGTCATTATAGGCATAAATCCTGCTCATAAGGTAATACGCCTCTGCATTATTAGGATTTAACTCAAGTGTTTTTTTGGTGGACTCTTCGCAGTATTTCCACTTCTTGGGTACATCTTTTTTATCTACATAGATATAATATCTTGCAAGGGAAAGGTGGGCCTCATCAAGGTCAGGTGTTATCTTAAGGGCTTTCTTTGCATATTTATATGACTTCCTGATCAATGACTGGTCCTTGCCTTTTTCAAAGATTTTCCACTTCCTGTAATATAATGCGGCATAGGCCTTTGCAAGACCGGCATATGCAAGGTTATAGTTATCTTCAATATCAACAGCTTTCTTGAACAACCTGATACTGTCGGAATAATTTGCATTTATATAAAACTTCTTCCCCTTTGAATAATATTCAAAGGCAGATAAATTCTTAATGCGTACATCTGATTTTATCCGCTTTATTTCTCTCTTTGTGATATTAACATTACTGGAACTGATAAGCTTAAGGGCAATCTCATCCATGAGTTCCCATATGTTATTCATGGCCCCCGTTGCCTGTTCCTGCTTTAATACCTTAAAGCTCTCAACCTCCACAAGCCTGGCGCTGATTCTGACCCTTTTACCATACTTTGCATAGTTTCCAATGACAATTATATTTGCGCCAAGGGCTTTACCAATCTTCTTGGCATATTTCTGGTCAACCAGCCCGGACTGGCCAAAGGATATTTCCCTGGTCATTTTCTCAACATTTGTCCGGTCGACAACGATGAACTCCTTAACCTTACTCAATTTATTTGTAATGGCATCGGCAATACCTTCTGCAAGCCAATTTACATTTTTATTTTTTGTAAGATTTTTAAACTTTGTAACACCGACTATTTTTTCCGCGTGGAGATTATTGACTAAAATCAGTAATAATGTTAAGATAATTGTTACAACTTTATATTTCATGGCAACCTCCCAAAAGTCATATTTTCTGCATATTCACAAAGTAGTAATTATATACATTTTTTCAAGACTAATTTAAAATTTTTAGTAAATTATTTATGGTTTGATAAATGTCAATAATAAACATTAATTTATGGTAATTTCTTTCATTAATTGGTGATTCTTGGGAGAAGCGGGTTTATTCTCGTGGTAACCTCATAATTAATTGTGCCAATCCAGCTTGCCATGAGCTCTGCCGATATTGTCTCGCTTTTTGTTGAGCCCAGTAGAATAACTTCATCTTCAAGTGCAGCTCCCTCAATATGAGTAACATCCACCATTATAATATTCATGCACACACGTCCGCAAATTGGGGCCCTTTTGTCCCCGATAATAACATATCCATTGTTTGATATAAGCCTGTCATATCCGTCAAAATATCCAACGGGGCAAACGGCAATTTTTGTGTTATCCTGAGATGAACGCCATGAACACCCGTAACCAACATATTCACCCTTGCCGATTGTTTTTATCTGTGCAATTTTTGTTTTCCATGTAAGGGCGGGCTTAAATTCAATTTTCGGTACATCTTCACGGACTGACGACAGGTAAGTTTCCCTGGAAGGCCACATCCCATACATGCTTATGCCCACCCTCACCATGTTATGATATGTTTCAGGAAAGAGTATTGCCGCAGCTGAACATGCAGTATGCTTAATATCAATCTTGAAACCATCCTCCTCCAAAAAGGATGCACTTCTATTAAAATTTTCTTTTTGAAAATCCGCATATGTTTGGTCAGATGTATCATCAATATTGGCAAAGTGGGTGGACAGGCCTTCGAGTTTTAAGTTTTTTGATGCCTTAAGTAGTTTCGCAAAGTCCGGCAAATCTTCATATGCAATGCCCTGCCTGTTGGTGCCTGTTTCTAGCTTCAGGTGGACATATGCTGTCCTATTCAGTTTACTCGCAGCCCTATCAAATTCCCGTAAATTTTCAAGATTGTAAATAACGCATCTTAAATCATTTTCAATAATTTCTTCATATTCATTTAGCTGAACATACCCAAGTATAATTATGGGGACATTAAAACCGTTTTTCCTGAGAAACTTTGCCTCACTGAGTGAATTAACACCAAGCCAACCGGCACCTGCACCGAGGGCAATCCTTGACACTTCAAGTATCCCGTGTCCGTATGCATTGGACTTTACCACGGCACAGAAAGAAACATTATCATTTAATAAAGATTTAATAGCAGAGATATTATGCTCAATGGCACCCTTATCAATTTCAACCCATATTAAAGGATTTTTATTTTCAAAATATTCCACGTATTACTGCTCCCTAAAATCCATCATCTAGGGCAGGTCACTGAGCCCGCCGGCATTATAAACCTTTGTATATCCATTATCTTCTAAAATTTTCTTTGCAAAACCGCTTCGCCTGCCTGAATGGCAGTATACAATTACCGGTTTATCTTTGTCGCCAAAATCCTTAAGCCTGTTTTTTACATCATTGAGGGGAATGTTCATTGCACCTTTGTAATGGCCCCCTCTAAATTCACCCTGGCTTCTAACATCATAAACCTTTGCACCCTGGTCAATGAGGGCCTTTATTTCTGATTTCTCCAATTTTATGTTTCGTTTATTTCTCTGATAATTTACACAATATGCCAGTACAAGAAAAACTGCCAGCAATATTATTATAAACTTAGTATTCATATGTATTATCCTTATTTAAATAATTAATATTAATTGTATAAATCTTATTATTTATTAAGAAAATTAAAGTCAAATACATTAATTTGAAGATTTAAAAATAATGGTCCTTGTATCTTATGAATCATTACTTCTAAGTTGATGAAGATTATTAAACTGTTTTATTTTTTGGTGATATTGGATCATTAATTACTGATATTTCAGCCGACATATTCCTAACAGACAATTTGATAGATATATCTGTTTCCGGTTTGGAATATTCAATGGTATTAATCAAAATTTCAGAAAATGCCTTCTCAAATAAATCCATATTTATAAAAATGTATTTATCATTAGAAAATGTTTTTATCCCATTAAACCTGAGAATATTATCTTTTATCTCACACAACGCCTGCAGGTCTTCAATTATACCATCCATTAAACAAACCAGCTGTTTTAATGAAACAAATATCAATTCAGCAGTTTTATTACCAACTTTATTATTAACTGTAAACTTTTGATAATCCTGTTTTAATTGTTTTTTAGCTTCCATCGCAGACTTTACTGAAAAATCTTTATTCACCCTAATGAAGTCGACTCCTTCTAATAAAATCTTTTTATCAATCATATCCAGCTCTCCTTGTATGAAGCTGTTGCAAATAACTTTGCAATAACCTCTTCATTCTCTACCCTGCTTTTTTCATTTCTGTCGATTGAATATAATTTACAAACCTGGGGATATCAAGAATCAATGCAACCTCACCATTACCCAGAATTGTTGAACCGCTTATCCAGTGGACCTTACTGAAAAGCTTGCTCAAAGGCTTAATAACAGTCTGATATTCACCAATAGTTTGATCTACTACAAAACCAATCTTTTTGCCGAAATACTCCACTACAATCAGATATTCCTTGGCCGGAACAATTTCCTCTTCTTTAAAGAAATCTCTTAGCCTTAAGAAGGGAACCATGTCCCCCCTGAGATTAATAAAATTTCCATTGTTACTTTCTGTAAACTCATCCTTCCTTATTTCAATACATTCCATCACCATTTCATGGGGCAATGCATAAGTTAAACTGCCAACCTTAATAAGGAACCCGTCAATAATGGCCAGTGTCAGCGGGAGTGTTATGTTGATAGATGTGCCCAAACCTTCCTTACTGTGAATTCCCACTTTACCCCTGAGGGAATCAATATTCTTTCTTACAACATCCATGCCCACACCACGGCCTGATATTTCCGTTACCTTTTCTGATGTGGAAAAACCCGGGGAAAAGATAAATTGATAAATTTCATTGTCTGATAGATTTTCTGCAGTATCAGCCTTAACCAGATCCATTTTAACAGCTTTTGATAATATCTTTTCCCTGCTAAGTCCATTACCATCATCCTTTACATTTATTACAATATTTCCCCTTTCGTGATAAGCATTGAGCTCAATCCTCCCTTTTGAAGGCTTGCCACTTGATATCCGAACTTCGGGCTTGTCAATACCATGGTCAACTGAATTCCTTATAATATGGAGCAACGGATCTACTATTTTTTCAATAAGTGTCTTATCCATTTCAGTTTCCCCGCCACTTAATACCAGCTCAACATCCTTGTCAGATTCACGGCTCAGGTCCCGCACTGCCCTTTCAAAGCGCTTAAAAGTATCCCCAATCTGTACCATGCGCATATTCATTGAACTGTCTCTGATATCATTTATAATCTGAGCCATAGAAGATATGGATTCCTTCAAATCTGAATCTGCCTGAACAGAATTTTTCTGTTCTATGTTGGCAGCAGAAATTACGAGCTCGCCAACAAGGTCAATGAGTTTATCCAGCTTACCTGTGTTTACCCTGATAGATTTTTTCGCAAGTTCAGTAACCAGTCTTGTTTTTGTCTGCTTTTCAATGACTGCATTAACTACTTTTTGCTGTGCTATCCCTTCATTAACCACGATTTCACCAATGAGTTCCTTATTATCCTCCTGAATTTTAAGTGCTTCATCTAATTCACTTTCTGTTAAAGCTCCGGTTTCAACAAGGAGCCTTCCTATATTCATGGGCTCTTCCGGCAGCTCATGAATCAACTGAACATAACTTGAGATATTGCTCTCAGGAGTAATTATCTGAATTGAACAGTCATCCTTAACAAAGTCAAAAACATCAAAAAGCTGTTCCTTTGTGACTTCACCGGAAAAGTCTATCTCAAATCCGAGATAACAGTTTTCCGGAACAATCTCATTAAATGGGGGAATTGAATCATATATAGTTTTTAAACTTTTTATATCACCGATCTTTTCAAGGTAAGTAATTAACGGCCTGGGGTCCAATCCGTTCCTGAATACATCTTCCCCAAATCTCAGTGATATATGCCAGAACTTGTTTCGTACATGAATTTCTGTAGGAGAAACCTCATTTACCTCAGTTTCCTTTAAATGTTTTTCAGGTATTTCACCTTCAGATTCCGATACCACTTGCAGGAAAGAGTTAAGCCTGCATTTAAGGCCACTATATTCCTTCTTCATATCTTCATTAAGCTCAGCTTCCCTGTTTTTATCAAAGTAATCGATAAGGCCAAGCGTATAATCATGGCAATGGAATAAAAGATCAACCATTTCAGGATTAACATTTATCTCATCATTTCTTACCATATCAAGGAGGTTCTCGACGGAATGCGTAAATTTACCAATATCATCAAAACCGAACATCCCTGCCGAACCTTTTATTGTATGTGCAGCGCGAAAAATCGCCGGTATACATTCAGCATCAAAATTATCCTTTTCCAGGGCCAGAAGAGCTCTTTCCATATCCTGAAGCATCTCCCTGCTTTCAAGAAAAAAGATATTGATAGCTTCACTAAAATCTATTTCATTCTTTGAACCCATATTATTACCCCGTTAAAAAAGATTTTTCTCTATACAGATCTACAATTGTTGTAACATCATCCGATGGATTAACTATATTAAGTTTTCCA
>JBHPHB010000143.1:0-7843 GCA_042569985.1 Spirochaetota bacterium
CTTTTAGAATGTACTAGTTGGCAAAAAATGCAGCATGTGTTAATAAATTTCAAAGAATTGCAGTAATGTAATTCTTTGAAATTTTCATGCGGTAAAAAAATCTGACTTGTGAATTATTAGCTTATCCAATATAATGTAAATAATGAATGAGAAAATTTTAATAATTGATGATGATAAAAAGCTTAACAGTTTATTGATGGAGTTTCTTTCATCTTATAATTTTACTGTTATGGCAGCAACACACCCGGATGAGGGTATGTACCTTTTGAAAAATAACCAACCCCAAATAATAATCCTGGATATTATGCTTCCCCATAAGGATGGTTTTGAGGTATGCAGGGAAATTCGCAAAGACTATAACATCCCAATAATAATGCTTACAGCAAGGGGAGATGTAGCAGACAGAATTGTTGGACTTGAGCTTGGAGCGGATGATTACCTCCCCAAACCCTTTGAGCCAAGAGAACTTGTTGCGCGAATTCAATCCATCCTCCGAAGAAGTAAAAAGTCAACTCAGCCCAATAAGTTGTCCTTTAAAAATCTTATCATTGATTTTAAAAAGTGTAATGCACTGGTTGATGGTGTTGATATAAATCTTACAACAATGGAATTTGAGATGCTCTCCCTATTTGCAAAGAATTCCGGCATTGTGTTCGACCGTGACAGGATTATTGAAAAACTCAGGGGTCTTGACTGGGATTCCTTTGACAGGTCAATTGATGTTCTTGTCAGCCGGCTTAGAAATAAGTTAAAGGATAATGCGGGTAGTCCTGATTTTATTAAAACAGTTTGGGGACGTGGTTACATGTTTGTTGGAGATGAAAAAACTGATGATTAAAAAAACTATAAAAAAGATATGGGGGTCCATATTTTTTAAACTGGTAATAATATTAATTGTTACGGGATTTCTAATTAATATTTTTGTGGGGTTTTTCTTTCGCCTGCAAGTTGGTACCCAGGGGAGGCCGTACTTTAGGGCTCATTTGAAGAGATATACTCAATATATTGTCAGTGAAATGGGCAGCCCTCCGGAATTGGATAAGGCAAAAAAAATTGCAGATGAACTTTCAATAAAAATTAAATATACAGGTAAAAACAATTCCTGGATGACACATAAAGCTTTTCCGGAGTTGAAGTACAAAAAAAGATTTTTTAAACGAACCAGTACCAATGTAAGATGGAATCGTGGTAAGTTAATATATATTCTTAATAAAGATGAAGGAAAGTATATTTTTGTCTTTAATCCTCACCAGATGATCCAATGGGAGGAAGAGTATGTTTTTATTTTACTGTTAATTGTTACAATTACACTGTTAATTGCATATCTCCTGATAAGAAATATTCTTAAACCAATAAAGTGGCTCACAAAAGGAGTTGAGGAAATAGGAAATGGCAATTTTAATCACCAGGTATCTGTTAGAAAAGAAGATGATCTTGGTGAGTTAACAAGGGCCTTCAATGCAATGGGAAAACGAATCGGTGAAATGCTCAGGGCGAGGGACCAGTTGCTTTTAGATGTAAGCCACGAGCTTCGTTCACCCATAACAAGAATTAAGGTGGCCCTGGAGTTTGTTAAGGATGAGGAAATCCGTAAAAGTATGGGGGATGATATTTCTGATATTGATAAGATGATTTCTGAGATATTGGAAGAACAGAGGCTAAATAATATATTTGGGAAGATCCAAAAAGAAAATGTTAAGACTATTGATTTTGTTAAAGATACAGTTAAGAGTTATGAGAATAAGCATCCCGGTATTAAAATAACTGTTGAAGATGATATGGAGATGAATGTTGATGTTGAAAGAATGAAAATAGTTATGAAGAATATCCTTGATAATGCTTTTAAGTATGCAACAGTGGAGAGCAAGCCTGTTGAAATCTCTGTTATCAAAAAAGAAAAGCAAACTCATATTGTTGTCCGGGATTATGGCAGTGGAATTCCCGGCGAGGATCTTCCTAATATTTTTGAGCCTTTTTACAGGGTTGATAGATCACGTTCTAAGGAAACCGGAGGATATGGCCTTGGCCTGAGTCTCAGCAAGAGGATTATGGAAGCTCATGGAGGGGCAATTGAGATTGATAGCCGGTTAAATGAAGGCACCACGGTCTTTCTTAGCTTCGAATGATCTAAGCGTGGATATTATCTGCTCAGTATTTAAGGACGATGTAATTAGAGCTTTATTCTACAGTTACACTTTTTGCAAGATTCCTGGGTTGATCCACATCGCATCCCCTTAAAACAGCAACATGATATGCAAAAAGCTGTAAGGGAATTACCGTTAACAGCGGTGTAAGTAATTTATGTACAGGGGGGATATAAATTACATGGTCCGAATATTTTTTGATGTTTTTATCTCCTTCAAATGCTATTGCAATTATCTTACCATTTCGCGCCTTAACTTCTTCCATGCTGGTAATTACTTTATTGTAGATTTCGTCTTTTGGAACAATAAAGACAACAGGCATATCCTTGTCGATCAATGCAATGGGGCCATGTTTCATCTCCGCAGCAGGATACCCCTCGGCATGTATATATGAGATTTCCTTAAGTTTTAGTGCTCCTTCAAGAGCTACAGGGAAATTAATACCTCTCCCTAAATAAAGAAAGTTTGTTCTGTCTTTATAGGCTTCAGCAATTTTTTTGATTTGATCAGTGCTATCAAGAATTTTCTGGACCATCTCAGGTATTGTTTCGATATGCTTTAAATATTCTTTTGCCTCTTCGGCGTTTATCGATTTTTTTCTTGCAAGTAATATTGTGATAAGAGCAAGTACGGTTACCTGGGAAGTGAAAGCTTTGGTGGATGCAACACCTATCTCCGGGCCGGCATGGATATAAACTCCTCCATCGCACTCACGGGCTATTGTGCTGCCCACAACATTTGTTATCCCCAGTACCTTGCACCCCTTTGCCTTGGTCTCTCTCAGGGCAGCCAGAGTATCTGCTGTTTCGCCGGATTGGCTTATTACAATGACAAGGTCATTCTCGTTTAATATGGGTTTTCTATATCTGAATTCAGATGCATATTCAACTTCAACGGGAATCCTTGCATATTCTTCAATTAGGTATTCACCTATAAGGCCGGCATGCCAGGATGTTCCGCATGCTATGAAGATTACTTTTTTTATGCCGTTTAGTTCTTTATCAGTAAGGTTAAGCCCATCAAGCCTGATATTTCCTTCGTCATGTAGGATTCTGCCTTTGAATGCATTTTTTATGGTTTCAGGCTGTTCAAAGATTTCCTTGAGCATGAAATGGTCAAAACCTTTTTTCTCAATTTCTTCTATATCCCAGTCAATATCTTCAAGCTCTTTTTCAATATCCTTTTTATCGAGGTCATAAATTTTAAAGTTATCCTTGCTCACTTCTAAAATTTCATTATCCTTCATATATATTACTTTTTTCGTATACTCAACAATGGCACTGGCATCTGATGCTATAATCATTTCATTATTTCCAACTCCCAGCAGGAGGGGGCTTCCGTTACGTGCGGCGATTAACTTGTCCGGTTCTCTTTTTGAAGTGACAAGAATACCGTAAGTTCCTTCCAGTTTTGCCACTGCCTTCATAACAGAATCGAGTAATGAGTATTTTTTATCATTATAAAAATATTCAATCAGATGGACAATAACTTCAGTGTCGGTTTCGCTTTTAATATCATGGCCGTATTTAATCAGCATTTCCTTTAATGTAGTATAGTTTTCAATTATTCCGTTATGAACCAGGGCTAACTCGTTATTGCAATCCATATGGGGGTGAGCATTGATATCATTTGGAATACCGTGTGTGGCCCACCTGGTATGTCCAATTCCACAGTTGGATTTTTCTATTTTAAGTGTGCTTAGTACTTTTGAAAGTTCGGCTATTTTACCACTACGCTTTTCCATGTATAGGTCACCGTTAGAGAGAGCAATCCCTACAGAGTCATATCCCCTGTACTCAAGTCTCTTTAAACCATTCATTATAACGTCTAATGCGTTTTTATTGCCTATGTACCCGACTATGCCGCACATAATTTTGCCTTTTATTTGGATTTTGATGAAAAGATTTAGATAATTTTCAATTTGATATAAGTCAAGAAATAAAAAATTACATGAATTATTATTAATCAAACAACCTCGATTCCTATGATAACAAGGTCATCCTGAATTAAGGCATCCCCCCGAAACTCATTTAATGCATGAATAATTGAGTCGAGAGTTTCTTCAATCGTATTTTTCTGATTTAATTTAACAAGTTCAACAGCATATTCAAATCCCACGTATTCCCCTTTAGTATTTTCTGTATCAATTAGACCGTCAGTATACAGGAAAACCCTGTCTCCTTTTGAAAGTGCAACTTCCTCCTGATTAAATTCAGGTGAGGGGAAATAGCCAACAAGCATCCCCTTACATTTTATGTAATCGGCCTCTCCAGTACCAGCATTGAATATTATAGGATATGGATGTCCTCCATTGGAGAAACGGAATGAAACATTTCCCGATACAGAAATATCGAAAAAACCATAAATTGCTGTTATGTATTGTTGAAACTTATAATTATAGAGCAACTGGTTAAGGTTGATCATATACTCTCTTGGGTATTGAATCCATCTCCTGGAAACACGTTTGTTAATTACCTTGAGCATTGAAGTTAAGAGGGCTGCCGATACACCATGGCCTGCTACGTCTCCAAGGAAAACTCCAAAGCCCTTCTCCCTGAAGTCAGTGAATGTAAGAAAATCACCACCCACAGCTTCAAGGGGAATATATCTAAATGCCACATTTAGATGGGGGGCTTCGGGGATTTTTGTTGGTAAAAATGAACGTTGGATTATTCGTGCACTTTCCAATTCCCTTTCCATTGTTTCATTTCTAATTCTAAGTTTTTCTTCGTTTTGCCGTAAAGCATCTTCAGCTGTTTTGCGTCGGCTGATATCTTCTTTTACGGCAACGAAACTGGTAATATCTCCTTTTTCGTTAAGAATTGGAGAAATTGATGCCTGCTCCCAGTAACAGTCACCATTTTTTTTCCTGTTATAGAATTCTCCACGCCATGTTTTTCCAGCTGATATTGTTTTCCATAAATTTTTATAATCTTCAGGGGACTTGTTTCCAGATTTTAGAATCCGGGGATTATGGCCTATAACATCTTCAGGTTCATATCCTGTAACCTCAGTAAACTTTGGATTTATATATCCAATTATCCCTTTCTTGTTGGTTATCATAACAAGGGCAGGGCTTTGCTCTACTGCACCGTGAAGCATTTTTAATGATTCCTCATTTTTTTTTCGCTCAGTTATATCATGCAGAATCATCAACCTTCCGCGGTAACGGCCGAACCTGTCATGTATGGGGTCAGCATGAATTTCCAGAACAATTTCATGTGAATTATTAATTTTAAATTCAAAGAGATTCTTTTTTTTATTATCTCTGGATTCTATAATTTCTTTTAAAGGATTATTTTCTAAGTTAAAGTTCTCTCCGATCTTTATATTCTCGCCGATTCCACTCAACTCACGGGCCCTGTTATTTATATCCACAAGAAAATTATTTTCATCAATTACCAAGACACCGTCATTCATATGTTCAATAATTTGATCACGGGCTATGGGTAGTACGTTTAAAAGCTTAAACCTGAAGATTCCCCATCCAACGAAAACACCACTTAAACTGAATGCCAGGCATGTAAAATCAACATCAGGTATGGGGTCCAATCGTGTTATGTAGAGAAAATTAGCTACCCATGGGAAAATAACACCGGTAATCATAACGATAGGCTGATGCCTGTACAGGTGTTTTGATTTTACAGCTTCATATATCAGCAGCATGGAGCCAAGCAGTAATAAGATATAACTATAGCCAATAATTACCCAGAACCATGGACCGTGGACAAAAACAAGATGGATTCCGTAACTAATGTAGGTGATTGTTTTTTTTATCGGGGTGATATCTGACCAGAGAAGAGAATGAAAACTATTTGTAAATGCCATTATAATTGAGGCTATTGGTATTATCCAAAGGAATATATTTACTTTTTTAATGATTTCCCTGCTATTATTACTGTATGAAAGTGCCAGGAGAAACCAAAGAACGGGTACGCTGGCAATTCCGAAATATTGAATTTTGGCCATCAGAATTTTGTAGTATGGTATTGAGGTTGCAACTTCTAAAGAGTGGAAAAAACACCAATGGGCAACTGCCAGCATTAGCAGGAAAAAGTAATAACCTGTTTTATCGGTTTGTCGAAGGAAGCCATAAAATGCCAGTATCACGGCTATTGCTGTTGATATAAACAGTAAGTATGTATATAGAGGCAATCCAAGAAACATTAGTTGCCTTCTCCCTTCTTATGTGGTGTCCATTTATAATAATGTTTAAATTTCATAATTATTTATAATCTAACTCATATTTTTTGTCAAGTTTGAAAGTATAACAATTTATAATACTATAACTAGTATTATAAATCATGAGTGGTTGTAGGGCATTACCTATGTTGGTAAGATAAGACAGTTAATTGCTATATGAGATTCTCCTCTGTGTTATCTCTGTGCATTCTTATTCTCAACATAATATAAATACATGCAATACTTATTGAAGCAAGGATATGTTTTATTGTGTGGCCGCTTATTAAGTTTTCACTGGCATTGAATATTACTTTGTCAAAGTATTCAAATAATTTAGCTGCAAGGTAAATTAAGAAGGATAACAATAAATAGTAGCTATGTGTATATTTATTTTTAAAGAGAATTAATATCATGGGTATTGTTATAATTGGGACCAGTTGTACCCAGATGTAGAGCCTAAGATCCTGTGACAGGTACCATTGGATTACGCTTACAAGGCCCAATACAAGCAAAAGGGGAAGGAGGTATTTTTCAATGTTATGATTTATGTATTCGGTGATGAGAGCAGTAAAAAGACTCATAAAGACAATGGTCATGGGAAATCTGTCCCATATAAGGGTAAAATTATTCGGGTCCCAATGATAGAATGCTGAACCAGGTGCGATTAAGGCACATCCAATAAAAAAAAATATCCATGAGATATTTGCATTTTCCTGTCTGTTTTTAATTATATGAATTAATCCTGTTATTCCTAATATTAAAAAAAGAATATTACTGAAGAAATCAAAAAAATTAGGGATTTGAACAAATATTCTCTTATCCGCAAAGTTGTGGTAATCTATGTTTTGATGTATGGGTTTGTTAAGGAAAAGGGCTGCCAGTGTACCCAGTAAAATTGACAAAAATATTATGTAACGCCAGTTATTTCTGATTATGTTGATTTCCTTCATTTTTCCACATCATGAGAGTTTGCTTGTAATATTCAAAGGGTGGGGGCCCTGGTTCCTCTTTTTTAATCAGCAATTTTCTTGCCCATCTTCTTTCTGTGAATTCACAGATGTCCTTTATTGATCTGCCTGATAAATTTTCACCTTTAGTACCCAGGATGGCATAGTCATCTTTAGATAGATGTTTTGCATAGTTTGCAAAGATTGATGCCCTTTCTTTTTCATTGGGCAGGGGAAAGTATATTACCTGGTCGAAGCGGCTAATAAGTGCATGGTCCAGGTCATTTTTTCTGTTTGTTGCTCCAATCGTAATAGTATTAGTTGCTGCATCAATACCATCCAATTTTCTGAGTAGAACTGACAGGACCCTTCTTGTAGCTTCAAACATATTCTGATCCCTTGAGCCGGCAAGAGAATCAATTTCATCCAAAAAAATTATTCCACCACCCATGTCCTCACATGAATCAAAAATTTGTGACAGGTTTTGGGATGATTGGCCATACCATTTTGACATGATAGATTCTATGGGGACGTATATTAAGGGGATATCAGTTTCACCTGAAATTATCC
>JBHPHB010000144.1:0-7782 GCA_042569985.1 Spirochaetota bacterium
GTTATAAGGCATCTTCTCATAATGATAATAATTTAAAAAAAATATTTAAAAGTTATAGAAATTTAAATACATTTTTAAACAATATGATTTCTGGGGATTCTTTGTTTTTTTTTACTGGCACTTTTAGACTTTACGAAACTGCATTAAACTTTGCAAAAAACAAATAAATTATGGACTCAGCAAAAATAGAAAATATATTATTATCCATCAAAGATACAATAAAATCATACTTGAAAGATGATTTTACATTAGATCAATTAAAAGATAAATATTCTAAGATTTCAACAGAATTTAGTACTTTAAAGAACGAACTTCCCCTAGATGCTTCCTATAAGTACTTGCAGGGACTACTCTATCACCATAATGTAAATAATTTTTCAAAGAGTACTTTTATCGGCAGTCTAGCCGGCAAACAATTTACATTACTTGAAAATTTTGGAAACAATAAGTATGCTTCAAGGCTGCCCGGTATATATTCCGAGAACCATGAATCTTTCCATGACAAAAAAGTTGCAAAAATTATACTAAATGATTCTGAGAATATTAAAATAGTTTTATACTCAATGAAAATTGAACTGAATGATAATAAGTTTTTTATCGGAGCAATAACTTCATCAAATTATTTTAACATTGAATATTTTCATTACTTTGTAGAAGTTATAAAAAAGATTTTTGTTAAGAACCTTGAGATTAACAAGCCCCTGGCATTTGACTATTCAGGTGACATTTCTACAAAAATTGTTGATTATATCGAAAAACGAAAATGCAACCTCACGGTTAATATATATATATTTGAAGGAATAGTTCATGTCTTTGGTGACAGGGGCATAACTTCATTAACTGAGACAGCCGAGACAATTTCTCTTTTACTATCAGAGAATTTTCCTGAAAATTCAAAAATATTTACTTTATCTTTCAATTGCTATATAGTGATTAGTCCTGAAGAAGCAGACGATGATCCAATCAATATTTCAAAAATAAAGCGTCTTGATTTTATGCACAAAGATATAAATCTTCATTATAAACACAGGCAAATATCGATAGATAAAACGAAACCCGTATATTATTTTTGGGCTGAGATTTTAACTCTGGAAAAAACAATTTTATAGGGATATATAAAAATATGCGGATCCCACAAATCCTTGTTATTGGCTCATCTGAAAAAACCGGATATGAAAGCGAACCTTATAGTATTGGTAAATACATTGCTTCAAAAAACTATGTACTTATAACTGGCGGCAGAAGCGGAATAATGGAAGCTGTTTCGAAAGGTGCCTATGAAGAAAAGGGAACAGTTATTGGTATTTTACCCGGCGATAACCTTGAGAAGTCAAATGAATACTGCAGCATTGTTATACCAACGGGCGTTGGATATGCACGTAATTTAATAAACGTATTATCTGCAGACCTTGTAATTGCTTTGGGAGGAAAGGCAGGTACACTTTCTGAACTGGCATATGCCTGGCTGTATAAAAAACCAATAATTTGCTGTACATTTGCAGATGGGTGGAGCAGGAAGTTTCCTGAGACTAAAATCGATGATAGGGTCGGCAGCGTTATATATTCAGCCAAAAATGTTGATGAAGTGTATCGTTATATCGATGGTTTTAATGATATATAGTTTTTTTGTCCAGGAACAAAATGAATAGCAGTTCAATAATTAAGGAACAATTTCTGCTAAATTTTCAACTGTTTCTTTTTCGATAATATTTATTTTCCCACTGCTTATTGAAATTATTTTATTTTGAGTTAGAAACTCCAGACCTTCAGTGAAAATAGAATCTGCAGGTGTATTTAACTTAATATTATTATTTGAAACAAATTCATGAACAAATAATTTAGCATTATTTACTGTTAAATAAAAATCGTTATTAACAATTATTTTTGATAAAATTTGATGTGGTAACACGATAGAATCCTTTTTCCAAACAGCCTTAATAATTTCAGATATACCCGTAATGGAATGAGGGTTTTTAGTGTAATCTGACAGATAAATTGGATTGGAAAAATTTATGCTAACTTTATTTTTTAAAATATTGAAAACTGATAACCTGGAAACATTGCTGTGTTTTTTCGTTTTATAGTATGATAGCTCAATGGGTATCAATGCAATTTCAACTGTGTGCGTAAAAAGTGATTCAATTATTATTGAGAAAAAATCATATTTTATCTTTGAAATAGATATTCCCTCTGAAGGTTTATTTTGGGGGAAATATAAAATTGGAACACCATGTTCGATCATCACAGCAATATACTGACTCAGTGATTCCCTGTATAAAATGTTTGATAGTTTGTTTGTATCAATTATAAAACCACCTGCAAGCTTAATAAAAAATTTATCCCTTTTTGATGTTATTGCATCCATGCTGACAAAAAACCTGGGGAAGGGTAAATTATTTTTATGTATTAAATATATTATAAATATATAGTCATAAATATCCTTAAAAGTTGACACGTAAATGGTATTTATTGAATCCTTTATGTTTTGAATTTTTCTTAAATCACCGGATAACTTTATTCCAAACGATTTATTAGAAAGGATGTTAAATACATTGCAGATTTTTATATACTGCAAAAATATCCAATTAAAAACAGTATTAAAATTGTCAATAATTCTGTTTACATATATTTTCGTCAGTGTTTCAATGATCTTGTTAAAATTATTCTCATTTAATTTATCAATTAATTTGTATTCTTTTCTTGATATGTAAACATCCTTGTTTCCCTTGAAGTCTTTGATTGTTTTGATATCTTTTATTGTATTCTTTAAGTTTGATAGGATAATATTATTTTTATTATTTCCATTTTCCTTTTCTGAAATAAATTTGTTCACTATATTTTGAAAGATCATATCCTTAAAGATATAGCCTTTAACTTTTTCAAGACCTGATTTTTTAGTCTTCACCTGGATTTTAGTTTTATTATATATTTCTTTAAATTTTGACGGGTTCTTTATTGTCTCAATTAAAAGTGATGGGTCTTTTTTGTTGAGAAGTACTTCATAGAGCGACCTGTAAACAGGTATGGATATATTATTCTCATATGCAAGTTCGATTATTGGCTCTATTGCATATGCACCCTCAGCCAGGTAATTCAATTTTTTGCTCATTTTTTCGATTACATACTGAGGTTTGAATTGTAAAAAAAGGCGGTCGTTAAAGCCAAGGTTTGTTCCTTTTTTCTTAATCTGTTTTGCTATATCTTTTCCAAAACGCCTGTTTCTGCTATGATCGCTCAGCGCAGTGGTTACAAGGTCGCCAAGGCCGGAAATATCGATAATTGTTTTTTCATCTCCATCAAAAAGTTTGCTCACAAGTATCATCTCTTTAAGTGCCTCAGAAATTAGAGCACCCACCAGGTTATCACCGCAATTTGGAAGCATGCTGATCATACCTGCAGCAATTGCTGCTGGATTCTTTAGGGTCCCTCCCACTTCTACACCGCGGATATCATCAGTTTGCCTGCACTGAATATAGTCTGATGACAAGAGTTCGGCAATTATGTTTCTGGGCTCTTGTTTTTTACCGGCAACATTCAGGCAGGTATGGTATCTTTTGGCCACTTCTTCTGCATGACTGGGACCATAAATTGCCACAACTTTGTCAGTAAATTTTGGAATAGCCTTTTCAATGGTTTGAGAAATTGTCAGTATCTCATTATTTAATTTACAAAAACCCTTTGATAAAAAACCAAATGGTATCTTGTCTGGAAGATGCTTGCTAATCTTTAAAGAAATATCATACACAAATTTCGATGGAGTTGCAATGAGGATAACATCTGCATTTGCAATTGATTCCATTATATTGTTTGTGGAAATAATATTTTCAGGAAGAATTTTCTCTGGCAGGTATAAATGATTTTCCCTCTTGGTATTGATTGACCTGACAACAGTTTTTTCAAATGCCCAAATATTGACCTTTGCCTGGGGATTCGTTTCAGCTATGACAATAGCTATGGATGTACCCCATGAACCGGCGCCAATAATTGAGACATTCTTAATGTTATCAACTTTACTCATTTTTTAGGAAATTAGAGTACTACATATATTCGAGATAATCTTTTAATTTTCTTGCCCTGGTCGGATGCCTCAGCCTTCTAAGTGCTTTAGCTTCAATTTGCCTTATCCTTTCTCTTGTGACTTTAAATACATATCCAACTTCTTCTAACGTATGAGAATAACCGTCATCCAGTCCAAATCTCATTCGTATAACTTTTTGTTCCCGTGCAGGAAGTGTGCTTAAAACTGAATTTATTTGCTCTGCCAGAAGCCGGTATGCGGCAGTGTTGGCAGGAGAGTCAACTTCCTTGTCCTCAATGAAATCACCAAGAAGTGAGTCTTCTTCTTCACCAACCGGGGTTTCAAGCGATATTGGTTCGCGGGCAACATTTTTGACAGCCTTGACCCTGTTAATTGGCCATCCAAGCCTGTCGGCAAGTTCTTCGGGAGATGGCTCTCTTCCAAATTCCTGCTGAAATAACCTGGTTTCCCTCATAACTTTATTTATCTGCTCTATCATATGTACGGGAACCCTGATAGTACGTGCCTGGTCTGATATGGCGCGTGTAATGGCCTGTCTTATCCACCATGTAGCATATGTTGAGAACTTATAACCCTTTCTGTATTCAAATTTGTCAACTGCCTTGATTAGGCCTATGTTACCTTCCTGGATAAGGTCAAAGAAGTGCATGCCCCTGTTGGCATATTTTTTTGCAATTGAGACAACCAGTCTTAAGTTTGCGTTAATTAATTCTTTTTTCGCCCTTGAAATCTTTCTCTGACCCTTTGATATTTGCTTTCCCCATTCAAGGATGTCACTTGCGGGTGAGCCTGCTTCCTGCTCAATCCTTCTGATTTTTCTTTCATTGTTTCTAACATCTTTAATGATATCCAGAAGATCTTCTTTCCTTGTTATGTGGAGTTCCTTTAATATTTTGTTTACATCTTCTTTCTTTTCAACCTTTCTGGCGTAATGTTTTAATTCCTTTAATTCCTTGTTGTACTTTTCTTCAACTAAATTAAAAAAGAAATATGTATCCTTAATCCTGTTAACCATTGACCTGATTTTGTTGGATAATTTATTTATTTCATTTTCATTAATTCCAACTTCATGAATCGCCTTGTTAATCTTTATTATTGAATCATCTATGACTTTTTGAATTTTTAAAGCTTCCTTGCTTTCGGGGTCAAGTTTTTTCAGTTTATTGCCGGATGAAATCATTTTATCATCCTCTTCCATTATCAAGGACATCATTGCACTATATTTTGAATTTAATTCATTCATATCTATTGAAGAGAAATAATATAACCTGTTCACCTTTAGAATCTCAGTAAGTTTAATTTTACCGTTTTTGACTTTTTGATGGTTTTTGATTAGATCGTTTACAAGGTATGTAGAATTCAGAACTGCCCTTTCTATAAGTATCTCTCCATCCTCAATTCTCTTTGCCAAGTCTACTTCCTGGTCGCCGGATAAAAGTGAAACCTTACCAATTTCACGGAGATATAGCCTAATGGGATCATCAACTGATGAATCACTTGCGCTTGCTTTTTTAACGGCTGCTTTTTTCTTTTTTTTAGGTAAAGCTGTTTCTTTACGTGTGGAGTCTTCAACAACATCAATTCCCATCTGGTTTAAAAGTATAAATATGTCGTCAATCTTTTCAGAATTTAACAGCTTGTCCGGTATTATATCATTAATTTCATCATATGTTACTTCGTGGTTTGCTTTACCTAAATCAATTAGTTTTTTGACTTCGGCAATGTTTTCCAGGACTAAATCACTCTTACTCATGTATTATTTCCTCTTAAATATAAAAAATGATGAGCTAATAATTGCCCATATTTTAATGTTACATCACACTTTATTTCGTTTAATGAGATATTTTGAAAGTTTTTCCTCTTCTCTTTTCAAAATTTCCATCTCAGCAAGGTACTCATTTTCATTGTTACTACTGTTTTTCATTTTATTAAATAGTAATTTTCTTTTTGTTTCCATTTCATGAATCTTCATGACAACATAAATTTCAGTATAGGCATCATTCGGGCTTTCTATTTGATAATTGCTGGATACAATTTCATTTAAAAAGTCCAATTCAATATCATCAGTAAAAAAGTCAAACATTTTATCTATGGAAAAAGATTCGCCTGAGCCGTGTATTTCAAGAATCCCTTTTAAAATATTCTTTGATAATCTATCAGGAATATCATTTACGGGAAAATCAAATGATGCACGTTCAATTAGCTCAGGATAATTGCAAATTAGCGTGATCAAATCCCTGTAGCTTCTGGTTATAAAATCATCTGCTTTTTTATCCTCTGAACTTTTAGATTGTATATCTCCTTTGTTTAAAAAGTGTAAAAAATCGGATCTAATGGAATTTTCATCAATATCCAGCAAAGTACTTATTTTTTTGATATATATACTTTTTTCACTTTCATAATTCAGCTCTTTAATTATAGTGAATAGCCTGATTAAAGTGTTTATCTTTCCGTTTTTTTCAAATTCAGACATAACACGGGAAATTCTAAAATCAACGGGCAGTTGTGCTTTGTCAACTACCACCATAAATTCCCTTATCCCCTTTTTTTGAATATACTCGAAGGGGTCAAGTTCCGGAAGCATTGCAATTTTAATTTCAACGCTCAATTCATCGGCAATATCAAGAGACCTGGATGCAGCCTTAATACCCGCTGCATCTGCATCAAACAATAAAATGATCTCATTGCAGAATTTAGCAAGTGTTCTTAACTGGTCTTCAGTCAGGGCTGTGCCAAGAGGTGCCACCACATTATTTATTCCAGCCTGATGACAACCGATTACATCAAGATAACCTTCGACTATTATAGCCCTATTGAGATCTCTAATGGCATCCTTTGCAATATTGAAACCATAGAGGACATTCCTTTTTTTGAAAACTGATGATTCAGGCGAATTAATATATTTTCTTTTGTCTTCTGAATTATCGTCAATTAACCTGCCGCCAAATGCTATTACCTGACTTTTTTTGTTAAAAATGGGAAAAATTATTCTGTTTCTATACTTATCAAAATATCCCGATCCCCTGCTTTTATTTGAAGTACCAATAAGGCCGATTTTTTCAGCAAGCTGAAGGTCTGCCTTTTTTTTTATAAGGCTTTTTGTAACAAAATCCCATGATTCAGGAGCAAAGCCAATATCAAATTCTTCTATACTCTTTTCGGATACTCCTCTTTTTAGAAGATATTTTAGGCCTTTTGTCCCATCATTTGATTTTAAATAGTTATTATATAGCTTTGAAGTATAACTGTTGAGTCTGTTGATTTCTTCAAATTCCTGACTATATTCAGTGTTATTTTCAATACGTAATTCAATGCCAACAATATCTGCAATGAATTTAACACTTTCGGGAAAATCAAGCCTTTCCATCTTTTGAATAAATGTAAAAACATTACCGCTTTCATTACACCCAAAACAGTGAAAAATCTTTTTTTCAGGTGAAACAGTAAAAGATGGTGTCTTTTCCTTATGAAACGGACAAAGGCCTAAATAATTTTTCCCTTTTTTCTTTAATGTTGGAAGATATCTTTTAATGAGATCTTCAATACTAGCCCTTTCTCTGATTTCTTCAATAATTTCACGTGGTATATACAAATTATCCCCGGTTTACAATTCAACAAATAATAACATACAGAACAATTTTAAAAATATTGTAATTAAAAATAGAGGATGTTCTTTTTTACTTTTTAAACTCAATCCATCCATGTTAGTGACAGGTAAATCATAATTTCAACTTATTATATCC
>JBHPHB010000145.1:0-7709 GCA_042569985.1 Spirochaetota bacterium
CATTCCCCTGTTCTCTCAAATGCCCGGTTGGAAGTTTTATAAAGATCGTGATGGGAATAATTATTACCTGGATCGTAATAGTAAAATCCACACATCGGGCAAGCCCGAATTTAAATTCAGGCCCGTATCTATTGAGGGCATTGATTTTTATCTTAACCATGGCAGGGAGTTGATAAAGCAGCATCATCTATCTCAGGGCCTTGTGCTGTTAAAGTCAATATTGGCAATGCCTGTAAAAAATAACAGGATATATAAAGCAAGAGTTGAGGCGGCAAAAACCGTAAACTATTTAAAAAAAAGAGAGGGCAGCAGGTTTGCCCGCTTAAATGAATCAGCTTCACTCCAGGTCTTTCATGAGAAAAAAGTAATACACCTCATTAATGACCAGATGTTTTATTCTCTTAAACTTCCTTCGGGGGTAGTGCTTTTAAGAAAGAGGATGAAGAAAAAATTAAGGCACACTTATTATGGCTTAACACTGGGGATTAGTGTTAAAGATATACCTGAGAGGACTGGTGCCAGGTATGATCTTATTTTAGCAATGGATAGCGAGAGGTATGTCTGGAGGTTTAATAGTATTGATGAGGTTGAAAGTAATTGGAGGCTCGTACTGGGCGCTGATAATTTGAAGAGGAAAATCAGGGAAAGGGGTAAGCACAGGAAAATATATATGTTTGAAAGTAAAATTAAGCCTGAATATTCGGGATTTGAGGGTATATTCTCAAATGGCAATTATGTTCATATAATAAGGATTATCTCTTCAAAGAGTAAGTTTAAAAAATATGAGAAAATGATGAAAAGGATACTTGAGGATTTCAGGGTTGTCAAATAGTAGATGGAGATATTAAAATATTTCCCCTTTTAATTATTGTATAATAATGCTATTTCTCCACAATTTTTTTTATTCTTGCATTTGTCACAGTCCTTCCAGATTTTTTCCGGCAGCAAGTTTTTGTCAATTTCAGTAAATCCGTTTGTAATAAAAAAATCAGGTGAGTATGTTAATGCGAATATTCTGAGTTGCTCTTTTACCTGGATTTTATCGATCAATGCTTTAATAAGTTTCGTGCCAACACCCAGTTTCTTAAACTTGTTTAAAACGGCAAGTGACCGTATTTCCTTTAGGTTGTTGTCATATTCATAATATGATATGGCACCGATTATTTTGTTATCATACCTGGCAATTAAAAAATTATTAATTGAATCCTCTATGTCTTCTTTTGTCCTCTCAAGAATAACCTCTTTTTTTGAGTAATAATTTAAAAGTTCATGTATGGAGTCAATATCCTTGGTTGTGGGTATTTCGATATCTAAGGTCATATTAATCAGCCGGGATTATATTATTGCTATTTTCTTTTAAAGATTTTAACGTTAGAGGCAATAAGTTTGTCATTGGAGTCAACTATTTTTTTTAGGGTACCCCTTGCTTCATGTAATCTTTTAAATGGCCCCAGGTAGATTCTGAATAAACTGTTCCTTTTTGACAATATCACTGTATGGCCCATTTTGCTGAGGTTTTTGGCAATAATTTTTGACTTTGAGGGGGAGTGCTGTCCTCCCACTTTAATTACATAGGGATATGTATTTTTTGGGAAGTGCTTTTTCTTGAAATTTTTAATTTCTTTTTCGTGAATTAAGTTTGATACCTTTTTTTTAATTCCCGTAACTGCATTGAAAGTTTGAGAATCGATAATCTCACGCTTTGATCCGCCTGCAAATTTTATTCCCAATGCTAATCCCGTTGTGAAGCATATGATACAGAGGGCAACTATAAGAAAAATCAGCCTGCTTGCTTTTTTATTGCTTTTAACTTCATGCTTGATGCTATTTTTCGGGACCCGCGAATAATACTCGGGATCCATTCTGTCAAAGTCCGATGGATTATTCTTTATATAATTGCCATTATAGAAATCAATATTTTGCATTAAAAAGCCTCATATTCGTCAATTTTTACAAATAGTATTTATTCGCTGTTTAACTCACTTGAGAAAGGTGTTCACTCTTTATTTTTCGACAATGTGCAAAAAAACATAAAGTATAAAGGGGGGCTTCTTAGCTATAAATGAGTATAAAAATATTGTATTATGTCACATAACATTTACTTGTTAATCTGTTGCTGGTTTTGCGGGAAAAGTTTTGAAGTGATTTTATATGGGATGTCTCCGGACTTTGAATCCCGGAGACATCCATAAAAAGTGAATTTAGTCTAAGTGGTTTAACATGACGGAATCTGGAATTAAAGCATTCTCGCCATTATGATGCCGTCAATAGCTTTAAGCTTGTCAATTACACCATTGTTAAGTTCATCATCAATATCAATAATGTTGAAAGCAATATCACCTTTGCTCTTGTTGATCATATCAGTAATATTGATATTGTTTTCTCCAAGAATGTTTGATATTTTGCCAATTATTGCGGGAACATTTTTGTTTGCCACGATAATTCGATTTTTCCCCTTTTCCCCGATAAAGCATTCCGGAAAGTTTACTGAGTTAACTACATTTCCATTTTCAAGAAAATCCATTACCTGGTTAACTGCCATTTTAGCGCAGTTGTCTTCTGATTCAGGAGTTGATGCTCCCAGGTGGGGGATTGGGATTACCTGTTCTAACTTTATCAGTTCTTCGTCTGGAAAGTCGGTTACATAAGCTGATACTATTCCACTTTCAAATGCATCTTTAAGGTCTTCATTATTAACAAGGCCTCCCCGGGCAAAATTGATGATTCGCACACCCTTTTTCATTGTTGCAAATTTATCCTTGTTAAGCATACCCTTGGTTTTATCATTCAGAGGTACATGGAGCGAAATATAATCAGATTCAGATAAAAGACTGTCCAGGCTTATTGCCTTTTTAACATTTCTTGAAAGCCCCCATGCCGCGTCTACGGAAATGAAGGGGTCAAGGCCCACAACATTCATGCCCAGGGCTAATGCGTCATTAGCTACCATAACACCAATAGCTCCGAGACCTACAATACCCAGGGTTTTCCCCTTTATCTCGGGGCCTGCAAAATTTGACTTTTCTTTTTCGATAATTTTTGGAACTTCGTCTCCCTTGCCCACAAGGCCCTTTGCCCAGCTTATGCCATCGAATATTTTTCTTGAGGATAGAAACAGTCCCGTAAGAACCAGTTCCTTTACCCCGTTTGCATTTGCTCCCGGTGTATTAAATACAACAATTCCTTTTTCCGTACATTTTTCTATGGGTATGTTGTTTACGCCGGCCCCGGCACGTGCAATTGCTTTTAGCGAATCGGGAAGCTCCATATCGTGCATGCTATGGCTTCTTACAAGAATTGCATCGGGGTTAGTAATCTCTGATGCATATTCATATTTTTCATGCGGCAGAAGGTCAAGACCGACAGATGAAATTTTATTTAACTTTTGAATTTTAAACATGGTTAGTTCTCCTTATTTATTTTCATTCTCAAAATCTTTCATGCATTGAACAAGTTTTTTGACACCCTCAACGGGCATTGCATTGTATATACTTGCCCTCATGCCCCCCACAGACCTGTGTCCGCCTAATGTAACGAGCCCTTTATCTGCAGCCTGTGCAATGAATTTCTTGTCAAGATCCTCATTGCCGGTGATAAAGGGTATATTCATAAGCGAGCGGTCCTTTGGCTCAACGGTGGCATTAAAAAGGCCGGAATTGTCCAGGAAGTCATAAAGCAAGTTTGCCTTTTCCCGGTTAGTCTTTTCCATTGCTTCAATTCCACCATTTGCCTTTATGTGCTCGAAAACAAGCTTGGCAAAATAAATGCTGTATGTGGGGGGTGTATTAAACATGGAGTCATTGTCCGCATGTGTTTTGTAATTAAACATTGTAGGTGTATGCTCCATTGCATGTCCAATTAAATCATCGCGGACTATGACAACTGTAACACCTGCGGGCCCGATGTTCTTTTGTGCACCTGCAAATATGATGCCGTATTTGCTCACATCTATTACTTCAGAAAGAATACAGGATGACATATCGGAAACAAGGGGAACATTGCCGGTTTCGGGCAGTGTTGAGTACCTTGTTCCGTAAATTGTATTGTTGGAGCAGATATAGAAGTAATCTGCATCGGGGGTAAATTTACTTTTATCCAATTCAGGTATGTAACTGAAAGTTTTATCCTCTGAGGATGCAATAATATTGACAGTACCGTATCTTTTTGCTTCGCTAAGGGCCTTTTTTGTCCAGTTGCCCGTATTTACGAGGTCACATTTTTTACTGTTCCTGAAAAGGTTGAGGGGAACCATTGCAAACTGGCTTGAAGCTCCTCCCTGGAGAAACAGCACCTTGTAGTTATCAGGGATATTCATTATATCTCTCAGTGTTTTCTCCGCAGCCTCATATATTTTTAAGAATGCTTTAGAGCGGTGGCTCATCTCCATTACAGACATGCCCGTTCCGTTATATTCAACCAGTTCACCGGCAGCTTTTTTAAGGACATCTTCCGGTAGTGTTGCTGGTCCTGCAGAAAAGTTGTATACCCTTGTCATTTTTTTTCTCCTTTTGTTATTTTAGTGAATGCATTGCAGAGAGAATTCTGAACTCTCCCAATAGATCTATATTTCTGACAAATACATTGTCATTTTTTATGCTTAATGAAGTTGGTGAAAAATTTATTATCCCCTTTATTCCCCCGTCTACAAGACGCCGGGCAGTTTCTTTTACATTTTTAACGGGAACTGTGACCAATGCAAATTCGATGCCCTCCCTGTTGACAATTTCTGGTATTTCGTGGGTTAAATAAACAGGTATATCTGTTTTTACTGTTTCAACCCTGTTTATGCTTGGATCGAAACCGGCAACAATTTTAAACGGGTTAGACAGCAGCTTAACATAGTTCATTATTGACATGCCAAGCTTATCCAGGCCCACAACACATGCCTTTCGCTCCTGGTCAAAACCGAGAATATTGCTTATGTGTGATTTCAGTCTTGATATATCGTATCCTGAGCCTGTTGTGCCCTTTTCCATGAGATAGCTGAAATCCTTTCTGATATTATGAGATCTAATATTTAATCTATTTCCAATATCTTTTGATGAAATTATTTTATCTCCATTTTGCTCCAGTTCATCAAGTAGATTATAAATCCTGCATAATCGGGTAACTACGGGAGTTGGGATATTGATTTTCTTTGAACCGCTTCTAATTGAAAATTTCATAATGGAGTCATTGTGAAATATTTCACTAAATTGTCAAGGAAAATCCCTACTGGTTACAATAATTTGATAATATTTTGCAATTAATTGGTAAAAAAGCACGAATATAGTGAAAAAATTCACAAAAAAACCTGTTTAAAGCTAATAATGCTTGAAATATAATTGTACCTTAAATATCTTGCATATGAACAACAGGTTAGTTTATATCATTTATTAAGTGTTTTTAAAATATGAGGAAATATGGCGTTAATCAGAACATTCAAAGCAATCAGGCCAAAAAGTAATCTAACAAAAGAAGTTGCAGAACTTCCCTATGATGTTGTTACTTCTAAGGAAGCGAAATCTATTGCTCAGAGTAACGAGTATAGCTTTTATCATGTTATCAAGCCTGAAATAAGCTTACCGGATGATGTAAATATATATGACAGAAGTGTTTACGAGCTTGGAAAGTCGAATCTGAAAAGTTTTATTGATAGCGGTATTTTAATTGAGGATGAAAAGCCTCGATTTTATTTATACACACTGGTTAGAAACAACAGGTCTCAGACAGGTATTGTGGCAAGTGTCAGTGTAGATGATTACGAAAAGGGTATTATCAAGAAGCATGAGAAAACACGAGAGGATAAGGAAAGGGACAGAACGGAACACCTCAATACCGTTAATGCAAATACGGGGCCCGTGTTTATGACATTTAATCACGACGGTTCGAAAAGTGACCTGTTTAAAAAGGCGATGGATGTTGCTCCCCGGTGCGATTTTACAGATGATAACGGTATCAGGCATATTGTGAGGGTAATTGATGACGGCAGTTTGATTGAATCCTTTATTGAATATTTTTCAAATGATAACCTATATATTGCAGACGGGCATCACAGGGCAGCTTCAGCATATAATGTTGCACTTGCCCGAAAAAAGGAAAATCCCGGGCACACAGGAAATGAAGAGTATAACTGGTTTCTCGGTGTTATTTTTCCACACGATGAACTTGAGATCTTGCCCTATAACAGGGTGGTTAAGGACCTTAATGGAATGACTGATGCTGACTACCTGGCGAAATTGAATGATAATTTTATCGTCACTGAGACTGCAGAAAAAGTACCGACCGCAAAAAAATGTTTTTCCATGTATCTTAATGGGAAATGGTATTCCCTGAAATATAAAAAGGAAGTTGATGATAATCCCGTGAATAGCCTTGATGTAAAAATCCTTGAGGATAGGGTGCTTTGTCCATTACTGGGTATAGATGATCCAAGGACTGATAAAAGAATCGACTTCGTTGGGGGCATTAAAGGGACAGATGAATTGGAAAGGCTGGTCGATTCCGGTGAGTACGGTGTTGCCTTTTCCCTCTATGCCACTTCGATAGAGGAGTTAATAGAAATTTCTGACTGCGATCTTTTAATGCCTCCAAAATCTACATGGTTTGAGCCAAAACTTATGAGCGGTTTGTTTGTGCATATGCTGGATTAATATGTTATAGTTTATATTTTTAAAAAATTAAAAAGGGCTGCAATTTTATTTGCAGCCCTTTTTTTTAGCCGTTTATTTTTTTAATTAATTCTGATGAGTGTAATAATTTCAGGATTGGATGATTCGTCAATTATTGAAAGATTCCCAACAGTATCTATTTTCCCTATTACTTTTTTACTATCCGAAAATCGTAATGCATGAAAGACTATTGAACCATCACTTGAAATTACTTCTTTAAATATATCAAACTGATCCAGGTTTGGCAGTATTATCTCTGTAGCGTTATCATCTAATGGATTGATTCGGTAATACTTTTTTTGATTTGAGGAGTTTTCTCCATAAATATAATAGTAGTTATCAGAAGCTCCAATAGCTTGTATATATTTAATATCAATAGTTTCATCAGGAGTTACTATTCGGGGAGTTTGTGTTGGATTGTCGACTTCAAATATTCTTGCATCATATGAAATCAGTAAGATCCTTCCCTGAACTTCAACTTTGGTTCCACCCAAATAATTAAAATAGCCTCCATAGTTTGATATTGTAACATTAAAGTTTGAATCAATCGTCATTTTTTTAATATAACCATCTTTTGCATAATAGATATTTCCATCCAGTCCTTTCCAGCCGCCACTGGTTAGTTCTTCTGAATTATATATGCTATTATTTGTCATTTTTAGTCTGCGAATATTATCATAATTATAAGCTAAGTATCCATTATATAGCATATTTCCTGCATCATCAATAATGAAACCTTTCACGTTATCAGTGGGAGGTGAATATGTTTGGGCTTTGATATTCTCCGGGTCCTGAACATTGAGCTTAACGACTTCAGACTCAAGACCTTGTTGATATTCTAGAGGAAACCTTAAATAATAGATATTCCCTGATGAATCCGTGTATATCTTATTATTGGATGGATACTCACTAGGAGCACCTGCATTTCTTAATGAAAAAACAGCACCGTCAGTTTTTCTAACAAGATAACCTTCCCACCAATTTAATACAATAATTACATATGTTGAATCTACATTAAACAGAGATGTTACATTTATTGAATCTGTAACATCATTACCT
>JBHPHB010000146.1:0-7610 GCA_042569985.1 Spirochaetota bacterium
AGCAAAGGGTATTCGGCAATAGAAGTGACAGGGGCCCCTTTGGCAGTTTAGGAAAAAAATATTATGTTAAGATTGGCAATACTTCAATTAATGCATATTTCTCTCCGGAGGATAACATTGAAAGAATAATATTAAAGAGGCTTAAGAAGGCAAAGAGCACAATTCATTTTATGTCTTTCTCTTTTACAAGCAACGGCATTGGGGAAGCTATGATTGACAGGTATAAAAAGGGCGTTAAGGTATACGGCCTTTTTGAGAGAAGGGGGACAAACAGCAAGTACTCCCAATATATAAAAATGAAGATCGAAGGGTTAAATGTCAGGCTCGACAGGAACAGGCATGTAATGCATCACAAGGTTATAGTTATTGACAGGCAAAGGGTTATAACAGGATCATATAATTTTTCAAAATCAGCCAACACCAAAAATGATGAAAATATTTTAATTATTGATAACAAAACAATGGCAGAAGAATACTTGAGGGAATTTTACAGTATATTTTAGATCCATTATTTTTTTATCAATATAATATTTTCCATCTCTTTCTTGTTTATCAACCGGGCAAATATTTTAAATTCCATATACTCCTTTTTTAATATCCTGTATGCTTTTACTTCTATCATTGATGTTACAGTTATTATATCATCCTTTAGTGAGTAAGTGAATTTCACCGAAAACTTTTTATGGACAAACTTTATATTATCCGGGAGATAGTATACTTTGTACCCGCGTGGGATAAAGTATTTATTTGATACAGTTATTTTAGTATGGTTTGTGGAAATTGGGAAAACCCTTTTTGAGGACATGGCATAGTTTTTATAATAATCTGTTGGTATTAAAAAGGGTTTAAAAATCATTTCCCCATCTCCAACCTGGGCAAATGATGGGATTTTAACTTTATATTCATAAACCGCCGTCCCACTGAGGCTGGTGCTTTTTATTTTGAGGCCATCGACCGTAGAACCGGGGAAATTATTGTTCCAGTATTCAGTTAATGAACGGTTTTTTTTCTTAGGATACTTTAAGCTGTATCTTGCCTGGGAAGCGGAGCTGCCGTTTTTTTCAAGTTTTCTAATCAGTATTGCGTCTCCCGAAATTAATATTTTTACTTTATTTGTTACGCCGTCATAATCCTTCTTGTAAAGGATGCTATCCGTATTTATGAATTTATAGTTTTTTTCACCAACAATAAATGATTCAACATTCCTGTTATCAGAAGGTAATTCCATGAAACCCGTATTTTTTGATGTTCCGTCAATAAAAAACTTCTTCTTTAAATTTACATAGCAAATGGCGTGGTTAAATTCTCCCAGAAATGGTATTGACAGGTTTGCTCCTCCCTTGTCCCTGGTCCTGAGAAGTGCCAGTTTTGAACTGATGCCTGCCTCCCTTAGCATTGCAATAAGCAGTATTGATATGTCCTTACAATCTCCCATTTTAGAATTATATGTCATACCTGCACTTCTGGGCTGAATTCCACCAACCCCCAGTTCAAAGCCTACGTATCTTATCTCTTTCGTTACGTGGTTATAAATCTTTCTGACCCTGTCTATGGGTTTATCTTTTTTAGATATAATTTTATTCAGGGCTTCTTTAATTTCATTGGTCAATGTTATTTTGTTTCTCAATAGAGATTTGTACCATGAATAAAGTTCATCCCAGTTTTTATGGGAAGTAAAGTATACCAGAGGTAAAAACTCACTTTGGTGAGGCATGGCATCCTCTTTTTTGTATGGAGGGCTGTTTTTTATTGATAGCCTGTATATATTTTTTCCCCTGTTCCTGGAGAGTGGATTTTTTTTATCATTTATTCGAATTGTATGGGTGTATATTTTTTTATTATCTGGATAGCTTAAAACAATATTTGAATTTAATGTCCTGTATTTGCCGCCAATCGTCAATTTTTCACCAAAATAATTTTTAAATTCCACTGCGCCACTGTTTTTTATTCTATAGCTGATATCAATGATGCTTCCCTTTTTAATTGATGCAATGGGCATAATGATTGCTTCAAGGTCATAGTAAAGCCTGCTTTCAGGATCGGAAAGAGATCTCCTGTATTTATTTTGAATTTCAATTTTGGCATTATCATTTATTACATAACATTTTAAGTTTTCCATCCTTTCCAGTTTTGGATTTATCACTATGAAGTGATTTTTAAAATCGGTTGAAGCGGTTTTATCGTTTATTTGTATTATTTTGTGTTTCCATTTTTCAAAGGACCCGTCCGAATTTACCCTGAAGGCAGTTTCATCAAGAAGAATTAAAGCAGGTTCATTATTATATTTATCCCCATCTCTTTTCAGCTGGGTTATATCCTTTTTGAAAAGATAGTTCCCTATTTCATTCTCTTCATATTCAAGAATGTTTAAGTATCTTTTCAGTGGATAGTTATCGGGATCATAATATAATGCCAGTTTCAGGTAATACCTGGCAAGTGAGGTTTTTTTTAACTTGTGGTAAAGAATTCCCAACCTCATTAATGCCTTTTTGTTTTGCGGGGAATTAATTAAAACTGAAGATATCAATGGAAGTGCTGCCCTGGCACCACTTTTTATTTCAATGATCCCTGCAAGCCTCAGTTTAATAAATACATCATTGGGAAACATTGCCAATGCATTATATAACAGCCTTTTTGCTTTTTTATATTGTCCCGTTTTTTTATAACATTTGAATAGCCCAATTAAATATGGTTTGTTAAATTGATCTCTATCCCTGAGAAATTGAAGATCTTTTATTGCAATACTATATTTTTTATCTGCTATGTTAACCCATGCATTGATTTTATGCCCCATTGACGGGTATTTTAATTTTTTTAATATTTTAATTGCCTTCAAAGCGGCAAGTTCCCAGCCCATATGATGGAATAGTTTTGCCTTTGCACGATAACTAAATTCATGGTTATTGTGAACATTTTGTATTTGTTCTATCAGTGCGAATGCTTCAAAGAAAAATTTATTTTCAATTCTTATATTTATCATCTCATTTAATGATTCAATATTTTTACCATGTGATTTTAGTGATTTCTTAAAGTACTCCTCTTTCTTCTCAGTGACTTTTTCAGATTTACCCAGGTAGTAAGATGCTGATGAATATAGAAAATCACTTCTGTCGATTTTAGAAAGGTGATTCATTACGGGGGTGTTGCTTTCCGTACATGTTTTAGACTGATATAACATGTATCCTGTAATGAAAGACTGATGCTTGTGAGAAATTTTTAAATTCAACAGTGATTGAAGCGAGGGGAACATGGATGTATTTAAAATAACAGGGGAATTATTTTTGTCCTTAAAGACAATGTTATTTTTTGTCTTATTGTTCTTCAGGCTGCTTCTTGTTTTTGATAATTTTAATCCCTTGCCCCTTGAGTCGGTTAACCGCATAGATATTTTTATTCCATTTTCGGAATCACCAGTTTTTATTAAAATAATATGATTTCCTTTTTTAAGGAAGACCTTAATGAAATATTGATCATGCAGAAAGTTATGCCGCTTCCGGTTATTAAATATTCTTTTTCCATCAAGCCAGATATCTGTAAAGCCTGTTTTCCCCAAAATTATATATATGGCTGAATTTTTTTTAATCTGAAATCCATTGTACAGGTAATAAAAGGTATTATTAATTTTTGAGTGGAATTCTCCGGGGTTAATAATTCCCCTATGGTCGGCCTTAGCCTTAAACCATGATATGTTATGCACCTTGCCCGGGTATTCCCGGTTTTCAAATCTCCTTTCCGGCGGGTATGTTTTTTCAAATTCAGATATGCTGTTATTGCTATGGGGCCCAACCATATGGAAATCCAGGAAACCGAGGTTATGCTTGTTTGATTTTGCCCTGCCAATCATCCCTTTTTTCAGGAGAAGGTGATTTTTAAAGTGGTCAATCCGTGCACATAGAAAGGCATTATTTTTAACTGTAATATTCTTCCTGATATTGTCAAATGCATCCAGGCCTTCATCATATAGCTCCGGATATTTTAAAATTTCATTTATCCTGAATATGTTAGTTTCCAGTAAAACCGGGTCTGTAAGTTTCAATGACCATCGTTTTAGAAGTTTAATTGCCTCGTCATATTTGCCACGTTCCTTCAGGAGCAGGTATTCCCTCTGGTAAGTAGAGTTTTGTGTAAATGCGGTGCTGCATAATAATATGATTATGATTGTTGGTAATGTTATTTTGTAATTCAGGAAAGTCATAACTATAGCCTGTAATTTTTATAATTATCGGAAAATCAATTGAATTATGTTATGAAATAATGGGTAATTAAGGTATATCCATTTTGCCAAAGGGGAGGGTTAATACCCCTTTAAAAGGGGTATAAATTAATGCTACTTTTCTTTTTACCTCAAAAAGAAAAGTAGCCAAAAGAAAAGGAGGCTCCTCAATCGCCGGAGAGGCTCTCTTTTATTATCAGTAATAGGTATTTACTTAATGGCGGTGATAAACATCCTATTTACACCGCCTAAGCAAAATGACATCCATGTCATTTTGAACATACCTGAAACTGGGGAAGCCCCCTCTGGCGCCCTGAGCACAGCGAAGCAATCTATATCTTATATATAATAGTGATTATTAAATAATAATGTTTTTTACTGCCCTGACGGGCGGGTTAGAGTGTTTAAGTATTATATTGATAATTGTAATAACAAATAATCATTGACAAGATGCCTGTTATGTTATTCTTTTAAGGAAAATAAATTTTAAACCATAGGATCTATAATATGAAAAAAATAAGAAATAAAACAGCTCTCATAATTCTAAGTTTAATAATATTTACAATTTCATGTGGTTCTATTTCAGTACGTAAAGATCCAATTAATAATTCAACGGTTGTTACACTAAAGGAATTCTATTATTTCAATAATAAGATGAACGGTTTTACCTATATAACATATATAAATGAAATTAAAGATAATAAAAATAAGTTTAAGATGAAAATAGAATATAAAACTGACAGACATAATGAGAGTAAAAATATTTCTAAGAAAAGCTTTTTCAATATAAATGGCAAAAAATATGATCTAATTGTAAATAGTGCAGCTAATAAGTCTGACTTGTCAATCGAAGGTGAAAGAACAGGTAAGTTCGAAAGAAATACATACAATGAAGATATTGATCTGAAAGCAAAAATGGAAAAAACATTTTATGGAACAATTAATTTATCTGAAGGAATTTTTGATGCAATAAAAGTTGCGAAATCAGTTTCTTTTAGATTTTTTCTTAATGATAAACCATTAACAATTACCATGTCAGAATCTTCAATTAACAAGTTAAAAGAGTTTGTTAACACAAAACCAAAATAATTCAATAGATTTATAACGTTTTTATCAGAAAATTATTGGTATTGATTGCTTTATTATGCTTGTAATAACAGCCTATAGGTTTATTGCAAGCCAACTTAATTAAAAAAAAATTCACCAAACCCTCCCCTCCCATTCGTATATATAATGAACACAAAAAATAATTCAGGAAAAATCTATGAACCTAACCCTAAAGAAAAATTCCCATATGCTGCCCGTGCAAAAATGCATTTCCGGAGAAGATGTGAAAAACCTCTCCGACCTTGAGATCCTTGCCATTATAATAGGCACAGGGATAAAAAATAATGATGTCATAGATATTGCCTCCTCTGTGCTGAAGGAGTTTGGCGGGCTCTCGGGCCTCACAAACTCTGGCCTAAGGGAGATGGGAAAAAATAAAGGTATCGGGCTTAGAAAGGCAATAAGGATTCATGCTGCCTTTGAAATCGGCAGAAGGGTAATTACAGACCGGAATTTAATTGAACATGTGGACTCCCCCGAAGCGGTTTGGAAACTGCTGCTGCCGGAAATGGCGGGCCTTCAAAAAGAGGAGTTTCGTGTTATAGTGCTGAACAATAAGAACCACTTGCTAAAGAAATCGGTTATATCAATAGGGACCGTGTCTGAGGCGATTGTCCATCCGCGGGAGGTTTTCATTGATGCTATTAGAGAAGGAGGGTCGTCAATAATTGTTGCACACAACCATCCCTCCGGTGTCCTCACTCCATCGAAAGAGGATTTGATCACCACGGAAAGAATCGGCGAAGCCGGCAAAATTATCGGAATTCCTCTGCTGGATCATGTTATTGTAACAAACTCATCCTACCTGAGCATGAAGGAAGGGGGATATTTATCGCAAAATTAGTTTGCCCTTTGATAAATATTATTTAATACCCTTAAAATACTCCTGTAATGATTTTACATCAACTTCGCCCTTTTGCCTCTCCTCAATTCCCTTTGCGGATGCCATGGCAGCTGCCATTGTAGTTATATAGGGAACCTTAAACTTAATGGCAGACTTTCTAATGTAGGAATCATCGTGTTCGCTTAACCTGCCGCTTGGAGTATTGACTATAAGCGTAATGTCATTATTTTTAATGCTGTCTATTATATTGGGCCTGCCCTGGTGGACCTTGTTTATTACTTCACTTTCAATATTGTTTTCAGTCAGAAATTTACTTGTCCCGCTTGTAGCCATAAGATTGAAGCCCAGTTTTTTGAATTCCCTTGCCACCTTAAGCGCTTCTGGCCTGTCAAACTTATTGATTGTTATGAGGACATTACCCTCCAGTGGAAGTTTATACTGCGTTGCTTCCTGGGACTTTGAGAAGGCCATGCCAAAAGTATCGGCAATTCCCAGCACCTCGCCGGTGGACCTCATTTCCGGCCCCAGGAGAGGGTCAACTTCGGGGAACATGTTAAAGGGGAATACTGCTTCCTTGACTCCGTAATGGTTAATCTTTTTATGGGTCAGTTTAAAATCCTTTACGCTTTTACCCAGCATTATCTGTGTTGCTATGCGGGCCATGGGTATGTTGCATACCTTTGAAACAAGGGGTACCGTTCTTGATGCGCGCGGATTTGCTTCAAGGATGTAAACTTGATCATCAAAGATGGCATATTGAATATTCATGAGGCCCACAACATCCAGTTCAATTGCAATTTTCTTTGTATATTCTTCAATTGTTTTAATATGCTTTTTGGAAATATTTACCGAGGGCAATACGCATGCCGAGTCGCCGGAGTGCACACCTGCCAGCTCTATATGCTCCATTACTGCAGGGACAAAGGCGTTCTTTCCGTCACAAATTGCATCTGCTTCAACCTCAATGGCATTAACAAGAAATTTATCAATCAATATGGGTCTTTCGGGAGAGACATCCACTGCAGCTTCAACATACTTTTTAAGCATGTCTTCGTAATGTATTATCTCCATTGCCCTTCCTCCAAGAACATAGGAGGGCCTTACCATGAGGGGATAGCCAATCCTTTCGGCTACTTCAAGGGCCTCATCGAGGTTGCTTGCCATACCCGATTCGGGTTGTGGAATGCCAAGGTCGGCCATGATTTTTCTGAACCTGTCCCTGTCTTCGGCCAGGTCTATTGAGTCAGGAGATGTACCCAGAATTTTTACGCCTGCATCCATGAGCTCTTTTGCAATATTCAGCGGGGTCTGTCCCCCAAACTGTACAATAACTCCCTGGGGTTGTTCCTTTTCATATATACTGAGGACATCCTCAACCGTGAGGGGTTCAAAGTATAACTTGTTCGATGTATCATAGTCTGTGGATACTGTTTCAGGGTTGCAGTT
>JBHPHB010000147.1:0-7578 GCA_042569985.1 Spirochaetota bacterium
ATAATAGATTTAATTCTCTCTTTAAAATTTAAATTGAAATCCCTTTTAGTAAAAAACCCCGAAGGCCACAATGCACATTACAGCCTTCGGGGATTTAAAATTAAATCTTTGTATATTGTTAAAATATCAAGTTTACTTCAGTATTCCCATAAGAAACACCATTACAAACAGGGCAACAGTCTCGATTACACCGACAACCATGATATAGTTACCAAAACCTTTCCCGGTTTCAGCCAAAGCATCTGCACCTTTTGCACCGGCTCTGCCCTGTGAAAATGCTGAAAAACCAATTGCTATTCCACCGAGGACTCCCGCAGCAAGCTTTGCCATTGGATCAGTCTGAGTAGCAGCAATTATTTGATTCATTAGAATCATTCCATAGATCGTCTGCGAAAGTGGGGCACCCACAAATGCAACCAATAGAAAGGGAGCAGGCCTGTTTTCCATGAAACATTTCTTCCATGCACCAATAGATGCCATACCAGCTGCACCGGTACCCAATGCTGAACCAACTGCAGCAAGGGCTAATGCAGAGGCAAAAGCAATTTGTTCGATATTCATATTAAATTCTCCTTTTTGTTATTTTCAATTTTTAAAATTATTTACAGAGATACAGGGCCTCACCTGCCTCTCAAAAAGTCAACTAAGCATTCTTTTTTTTGAATGGCTTATAAGTAACACCCGACCATTCCATATTAAGATGTCCGGAAAACTCAAGCATGTTAAGCCTGACGCCGTGAACAATAAGAGACATACAACCCAATATAATATTAAGCCCGTGTCCAAAGAAAAGGATTAAAGCTGAAATAATATATGCATACCATGCATCTGGTCCCGATGCCATTGCATTAAAACTCTTTGCAACTTCAAGTGTTGCAAGGCCCACTGCAAAAAGCCTTACATATGAAACTATATCAGAAAAGAAACCCACACCCCCCAACAACGTGAGAATAAGGTTTGCAAATCCCTTCTTTAATCCCTTAATGAAATTGCCTTCCTGCTCGGAAAAAATTATCACAATGCCTAATCCGGCGCCAATCAGCCATGTAGTATAAGGATTCGCATGAACCTTTAAAACTATTGTTTGTATAAGAAAATAGAGTCCCCACAACACTCCAATCCATCCGATTTCGGAATAGGCTTTGAGAGAGGGAAAATATCTGACAAATGATATGAGATGCGCAATGGTTAACTGAACTACTCCAATAAAAAAGCAAATATACATTATTACCCAGGACGGATTACCCTTTGCCATGGAAGTAAAACTTGCTATGGAAGGAATGACCATCCATGAAAACATGCTATGCTTTGCTATTCCTTCAACTCCAAACCAGTTACCGGTAATTGCACCCCATGCGATGGTTGAAATACTGGTTATAAACAATAACAGGAACGGCTCAAATGATGCTTTCCTGAACTTTAACCTTAGAACAATTGTTAGCACAAGAAAGATAAGGCCATAACCTGCGTCTCCCAAAATCATAGCCCAGAAGACACTAAAGAACAGCAGGAACCAGAGACTTATGTCAAATTCCTTATAGCCGGGAACTGTACCCAGCAAATTAAATACAGGTTTTATTGCATCTACCCACTTGGGGTTTTCAACGAGAGTAGGCACCTGATCCTCTTCCTCTTCTTCCGGTTCTGAAATCAATACACCCCATCCGTTCTTTGATGCATCCTTTTTCAATTTATCAATTTTATTTTCAGGCACATATCCCTTGATATACGCAACTCTACCTTCATTTTCCATGCCTGTTACGGCATCTTCGAAATCAACCTTTTCATCAAGCTGTCCCAGGCTCCACTGCAAAAGCGGCCTTTCCATTGAAAGCTTCATAAGTTCATTTTGAATCTTTTCCAGTTCCCCGTTCTTAACTGAAAGTAAATCCAGCATTTCCGATAAATTCATCTCCGGTAAATGGGTATCTTCAAGGGGAAACTCAAGTGATTCGTTAAAGTAGATAACTGCAACCTGTGACATGTTTTTCTGACTGTTTACAGTAAAAATCTGAACATCATCAGGTAATTGCTCTTTCTGCTCTTCAGTTAATTCAAATAATTTTATGTTTATGCCCTTTTCTGAAAGGTATGAAATATCTTCAAGCTTAAAGTCTCCCCAGGATGAATACTTATCTATATTCAGCTTCAACTGAACAATTTCAGCATTACAATCATCTTCGTTCTTTTTAAGATCGGTTACCCTGAAAGCCGTCTCTGTTGCTTTTTCAAAATTTTTTTCAAATTCCTTTGGAGCTTTACCATCTAATTCCGGCAAAAATGAGATTGCCCTTTCAATAACATCCTGACTGTTCTTTAATTCCGTCATTTTATCGCTTGAATGCTTAGTAAGTTCAAGGTGCATAACACCACTGTCCCTCAAGTTCTCAAGGGAACCTTCCCTGAGGGAATCCAATACAACAAGAAATATTTTCTTCATTTTGACAATCATAGACTAGCTTGCCTTTTCAATTTTATTTTTAGCTATCTTTCCGCGGACAACTGCTGCTGTCTGCTCATCACCCATGTATATCTGGATTTTACGAATATTTTCTTTACTTTCGGGAATCTTAACCTTTTCAAAAAGGTTAACCCGCTGAGTTGTCACCCTTAACTCCTGTTTTAGCAGTTCAACCTGCTTATCAAGGATCCTCAGTTCAATGTCTACCTCAAAAACCTTCTTCAAATCATTAACCGCCCTATCAACCCACAACGGCACGAGAAAAAGGTCATACGGTTCTTCTTTAAATTCCAGGCTTTTAAAAATGGGTATATCAATTCCGGCTATATTACCCTCATCAAGGGTTACCGAATCAATTTTAATAAGATTTTCAATGCCAACTCCCTCACCAAAAAGTTCGACCCACTGCATAATTTCATTTGTGAGATTTTTCTTCTCTTCAAGTTTTTGCTCATGAAGAATATTGACTTTATGTATCTCCATCTGAAGCTGCTGTTTTTTCAATATCAGAGTTGGCAGGTACCTGTTGAACCTTTTTAAGTCATCCTTCTGTTTTTTAAGCTCATTTTTTGTAAGCTTTATTTTTGCCATATCAATTAATCAACCTTTTTTGGCCAAAATTTATTTGTAAGATCCGTCCTCAACCCTGTCTCTTCAGGCTTGAAGCAATCAGCAAGAATTTCCCACCCAAGGTCAAGTGCCTTTTCAAGAGAGATATTTACGGAAAGATCCATTAACTTCTCCTCAAACAGTTCGCCATATTTAAGAAGTTTATCATCCCAATCGGACATCCTAAAACCCATTGCCTTCTTCTCAAGAGTTTCCTTATATGACGCGTAGAGCTTAATCATACCATCCATTAAAGCACGGTGGTCATCTCTAGTATTGTCATTAACAAGCTGCTTCAAACGTGAAAGTGAGCCAAAAGGCTCGATCCTGCCTCCCTTAAGATAGAACTGGCCCTCTGTAATATATCCAGTATTATCAGGAACGGGATGAGTAACATCATCTCCCGGCATTGTAGTGGCAGCAAGAATAGTTATGGAACCTGAGCCTGAAAAGTCAACAGCCTTCTCATAACGTGCTGCAAGCTGGCTGTAAAGGTCACCTGGATAACCACGGTTTGACGGAACCTGTTCCATGGTAATTGCAATTTCCTTCATTGCGTCGGAAAAGTTAGTCATATCTGTAAGGAGCACAAGCACCCTTTTGCCCTGCAAAGCAAATTTTTCTGCAACTGCCAGTGAAATATCCGGAACCATCAGGCACTCAACTACGGGGTCTGCAGCTGTATGGACAAAGAATATTGACCTGCTAAGTGCTCCACCCTCTTCAAGCTGGTCTCTAAAAAAGAGATAGTCATCATATTTTAGCCCGCATCCGCCAATAATTATCATGTCCACTTCGGCCTGCATTGCGATTCTTGCAAGAAGATCATTATAGGGTTCGCCAGATACTGAAAAAATAGGCAGTTTTTGTGACTCAACGAGTGAGTTAAACACATCAATCATGGGAATACCGGTTCTGATCATATTCCTGGGAATAATCCTCTTGGCCGGATTAACCGAAGGACCGCCAATTTCAATTAAATTCTCATTCAGCGTAGAACCCTTGTCCCTGGGCATACCCCTTCCGTCAAAAATTCTTCCAAGGAGATTGTCCGAAAATGAAACCTGCATGGGATGTCCAAGAAACCTGAGTTCATCACCTGTAGACACGCCCCTGCCGCCTGCAAACACCTGCAATGATACAGTATCACCCTGCATCCTTATTACCTCGGCAAGTGATTTTCCGTGGGCAGAAGTTACCTCAGCAAGTTCACCGTACTTAATACCTTCAGCATGAACTGAAATAACGTTTCCCGATATCTCCTGGATTTTACTATAGACCTTCTGCATTTTTTACCTCTATCTTAATTAAATAATTATCAATTTTCAATTAACTAAAAATTAAATGCTGCACGCAAAATAACGGCAGCAAATTCTTTATGCTCCAAACTTACTATCAAACTTTTCCCTGGCCTCTTCGATGGTACCTAAAATTTTATCTGTAAATATTCCATCAATTTCAGTTTCTATGTTTTTACCTTCTGATGAACTGACATCAAGACCGTTCCAGTCGATAAATTTCTGTCTGAGACCATTAAAAAATGTACGTGCTTCCTCATTACTTGGTATATCATAATCTGACAATAATATGAGAAGAAGTTTATCAAATACATCCTTCTGTCTTTCAGCTGACGTTGAAACATCTACTGGATCAAATGCATTTTGCTGAAGGTAAACCGAATCAAAAAAGTCACCCTTAAGGTATTCAATATAGTCTTCAAGACTGGTTCCCTCTTCACCAACAACTTTCATCATCTGTGAAACCTCATCTCCCCTGAACAAGATTTCACGGGCAAAGTCAGTTTTTCTCACATCGATAAAACCATTATATTTACTCCAGCTCTCAAGTGGATCAATTGCAGGATACCTCCTGGCATCTGACCTTTCCCTGGAAAGCCCATGGAAAGCCCCCACCACCTTAAGTGTTGCCTGGGTTACAGGCTCTTCAAAGTTTCCTCCTGCGGGGCTTACGGTACCGCCGATAGTTACCGATCCCTCACTTCCATCCTTCAGCTTTACAATTCCTGCCCTTTCATAGAAACTGGCAATAACTGATTCAAGATATGCAGGAAATGCCTCTTCCCCCGGTATCTCTTCCAGTCTGCCCGACATCTCACGCATTGCCTGTGCCCATCTTGATGTTGAATCTGCAAGAAGCATTACATTGAGCCCCATTTGACGATAATATTCCGCCATGGTCACCGCAGTATAAACTGATGCTTCCCGTGCAGCAACGGGCATGGAACTTGTATTACATATGATAATAGTTCTTTCCATGAGGGTCTTGCCTGTTCTCGGGTCAATTAACTCGGGAAATTCCTTTAAGGTTTCAACAACCTCTCCTGCACGCTCTCCACAGGCAGCCACTATTACGATGTCAACATTTGCATATCTACTGGTCAACTGCTGAAGGACAGTTTTTCCTGCACCGAAGGGACCGGGGATACAGTATGTGCCTCCCTGACAAACGGGAAACATGGTATCGATTATTCTCAATTGCGTAACAAGAGGCGTTACCGGCTTTAATCTCTCTGCATATGCGTCAACGGCCCTCTTTACAGGCCATTCAAATGACATTGTCACGGAGATTTCATTCCCCTTTTCATCTTCCAGTTTAGCTATTTCTTCAGTTATTGTATAACTGCCCTTTGATGCAATGGATTTTATCTTGTAATTATCATAACGGTTAAAAGGTACCAGGATTTTGTGCTCAAAAATTCCCTCTGGAACATTACCAAGAGCCTCCCCTCGCGTAACTGCATCACCAACCTTTGCCGTAGGAGTAAATTCCCACTTTTTTTCTGTAGACAATGGAGGAAGATACACACCTCTCTCAAGAAAAAAGCCATATTCCTCTGCCATCCTGGGCAGTGGGTTTTGAAGACCGTCATATATCTGTCCAAGTAGTCCGGGACCCAACTCAATTGATAAAAGTTCATTGGTGAATTCAACTTCATCACCAATCCCGATACCCCTTGTCATTTCAAAAACCTGCATTTCCGCAAGATTACCCTTAATTCTGATAACCTCTGCTTTTAATTTCTTGTCTCCGAGTTTAACATATCCAACTTCATTAAGCATGACATTACCTTCATGCTCAACAGTTAACATATTACCGTTTATTCCTAAGACTTTTCCCACATTTGACATTTTATGTACTCTCTATTATTAAATTTTTTATTAACCAACAATGATTAAGAGATGCTCAGTTGGAAAAACATTTTCAACCAGGGTATATTATAAACTCTGAAATATTTCAAATTCATTGGCACGCTGAACTATTTCATTAAAAGTACTGCTACCCATTTCTTTGTCATATGATTCCATGTGCCATAAAAGCTGTAATTTTATATAATATATTATCAACAATTCAGCATCAAAATAATGCCCAAACTCAAGGCTTTCCAGGTATGACCACCTGGCCCTGTTAAGTATATCCTCTGCTTCCAATGGTGATTCCTGACTAAATGCCAGGTTGGCATCTTTTTCACCGTCAAAAACCTTTGGAGTTTCCCTTAAATACTCTTCCCCATCATCACCCTTTTTTTTAGAACGAAGCAGGACCAGTTTATTCCGAAGATTTTTCTCCCACACATACCAGTCTGATAAAACCTTGCTGAGAGTTTCGACATTGTCAAAATCAAATATCTTTGCTGATTTTATCACGGCAACGTCATTTGGTGAAAGGTTATCCTCACAAACCTGGAAGAAGTTATCAATAGTTAGAAGTTTTTCCATTTGATAACTTAAATGTGGTAGAGAGGCTACTGTGAAATAGTAATTTGCCATTTAATTACTCTTTAGTTACTGATTCTTTGATGATCTGGGCGAGCATTGGGTTCAGGTATTCCATAAGTGACTCTGCTATACCGCCTTCAGTGAAGTCATAATAGGAATCTCCATTCTTTTCTCCGATGCGAAAACCTGCAGAAATTCCCGAATGTGCTTTAACTGTTATGCCCTTTTTCATTTCAGTTGACAGACCTTCCAGGAGCTTATTCTCTAATTTCTTTAAGTCTTCCTGTGACAGGATTACATCAATTTCAGATAATCCCTTATCCATCCAGCCCTTAATAATCGATGGAATAACTTCTTTAAGTACATCTTCTGAATAGGCTTTCTTTACTTCACGGTTTATAATCGAGTCGAATATATCCGTTAATGAATTCTTTATGTTGAGGATGAGATCTCTACCGGCCTGTTTTACAGCCTCTTTACCGGTACTTTCTAAACGGGACATCTCAGCTTTTGACTTTGAAATCATTTCCTGAGATTCTTTTTTGGCATTATCAATAATTTCCTTTGCTTTATTTTCAGCTTCAGATATTATTACAGAAGCCTTTTTTTCAGCTTCGCCTACGCCTTCCTTTTTAATCTTATCTAATAGTTCTTTTAACTGAACATCCATTTAATTCTTCCTTATTATATAAAATTTTAATAAAATACAATAAATAATGACTATATTTACAGGACTTGGGGGACATATTTTTTTAGGGATTAATATAAATC
>JBHPHB010000148.1:0-7400 GCA_042569985.1 Spirochaetota bacterium
GGCAAGGGCTATGCGGTCTTTAACACTGGACAGTGGATTAAAAGACTCCAGCTTTCCTAATATTTCCACTCCTGTCTCATCAGAAAGTTTATTTAATCTCAATAGCGGTGTATTGCCCACCAGTTCTGTAATTGTCTTTGCTATTTTCATTTTCTTCCCCTTAAATGAATTAAAAATTTATTAGATTGAATAATTCACATTTTTAGATTTACCCTCTTTTTCAACTAATTCCTTAACAGTAATATTGCTTAATACACCCTCCTGGGCCTCGGTCATCTTTCTCCAGACATCTCTCGTGGTACAGGAATCAACCCTGTCGCATACACCAGGTTCATTTACGCAATCAACAAGGGTAAGACTCCCCTCGAGTGCCTGTATTACCTCGAGAAAAGTTATTTCAGAAGATGAACGACTTAAAACATATCCTCCCTTTGAGCCCCTTGTTGCCTTAATCAAGCCTGCATCTTTTAGTGAAATGAGTATATTTTTCAGATATGAGTCGGGTATCTGTTGATTATCAACTATAGTCTTTCTTTTTACAGGCTTATCTTTAGAAGACCTGGCTATCTCAATTATTGCTCTAGCCCCATATCTGCATTTAGTTGATAATTTCATTTTTTTTCCTTGACAAAAATTTACATTGTTCACTATGTTTATGAACAATGTATACAAATATAGTTTCTTGTCAAATATTTTTTTAAATAATTGAAATAAATTGACTAATTATTTAAAAAATAAGAATATTATTCAAAATTTTCACTAATACAGGATGTAAATTTTTGTCAAGGAAAAAAAATGAAATTATCAACTCAATGGAAATGAAATAAACAGCATTGTAGAAAAGCTTTGCAAACCAGAATCGTATCAGTCGGTATACCATCGGGGAAATCACGATATGCCAATGCCTTCAGTTGAAGATCTGGCAGAAATTGTTAACTTGCTCAGAGCAATTATCTTCCCCGGATATTTCATGCAATCAGAGGTAAAACCGGAAACAATGCCCTATTATATATCGGCTCAAATATTGACAAAGTAATAATCAATCTGTCAGAACAGATTAAGCGGGGAAACTGCTTTTCATGCTCAAAGGAGGCCATGGATGAATGTACCGACTGTGAGGAAAATGCTAAAACAATAACCAGAAAATTCGTTGGAAATCTTCCGGGAATTCGCTATTTGCTGTCAACTGATGTCGGGGCAGCTTTTGAGGGAGATCCAGCCGCCAAACAGACAGGTGAAACTATCTTCTGCTATCCCAGCATAAGGGCCCTCACAAGCCACAGAATTGCCCACGAACTTTTTCTCCTGGGAGCAGAATTAATACCAAGGATTATTTCCGAATTGGCTCACTCGGAAACGGGAATTGACATACATCCCGGTGCATCTATAGGAGAGAGCTTCTTTATTGACCATGGAACGGGAGTTGTTATTGGCGAAACTTCAAAAATTGGCAAAAATGTACGAATTTACCAGGGTGTTACCCTTGGAGCAAAAAGTTTTCCCCTGGATAAAGAGGGAAATCCAATAAAAGGGATCAACCGCCATCCAAAAGTGGAGGATAATGTAATTATCTATGCAGGAGCAACTATCCTGGGGAATATTACAATAGGCAAAGGAGCAGAAATTGGGGGGAATGTATGGATAACCAATGATGTTCAGCCCGGCGTAAAGGTTTCTCAAAGTAAAACCCGCGAAATTCTCTTCGAAGAAGGAGGAGGAATTTAAGCTTCTTCCAATTAAATAATTCTTGACATTTACCATTATTTCAATCAATACTAATAATGGGTGTCAATATTGGAAAGAAAAAAGATATATATAGTTGAAGATTCAAAGATTGTTTCCCTCAACCTGAAAAATAATCTTGAAAAACTGGGATTTGAAGTTGTGGGAAGTACTGATAATGGCAAAGAAGCTATAACCCAATGCATCAATATTAAACCCGATTTAATCTTGATGGATATAAAGCTGCCCGGCAAAATCGACGGAATTCAATCATCCATTGAAATAATGGAACATATTGATATACCCATTATATTTATAACTGCATATTCCGATAACGAAACAATTGAAAAAGCGCAACTCTCAAACCCCTATGGCTACTTAATAAAGCCCTATACCGAGAAGGATCTTCATGTAACAATTGAAACCGCATTAACAAGATTTGAATACGAAAAAAAACTCGAAGAGAGTGAAGAGAAATACAGGAACATCTTTGAAGGATCTACGGAAATTATTTTTACACTTGATGATAACCTGAATATTCTCTCCATTAACAAATCTGTCAGCAAGTACCTTAAAGAACAGCCCAAGAGAATGATTTCAAAAAATTTCATGGATTTAATTTATCATGTGGGTGAAGGGAAATATGAATCCAGGGACATTTTGAAGGAAAAAATTGAACTTTTTGCACAAAATGAAATACCCCTTTCATTTAAGACACAATTCATTTCCAACTTTAACAATGAGCCCATAGATATGACAGTAAAACTTGAATATATAAACATAAGAGGGAAAAACCTTATCATTGGAAGAGCATCCAAGACTATTGAAGATGAATTAAAATACCTCGTCTCGGAAAACATCACTCTTGAAATGCAAAATTACTTTATTGATATTGACGACATAAGTCATATCATCACAAAAAACCTGAAAAAATATATGGATCACCATGAAGTAGACCTTCTCAGGTTTTCGGTTAGAGAAATTTTAATAAATGCAATTGAACATGGCAACCTTGAAATATCTTTTGACGAAAAGTCAAAAGCTATTGAAGATGACAACTATATGGAATTTATAGCCCAAAGGCAAAAGAACGTTCGATACCGCAAAAGAAAAGTGCAAATTGAATCTGTAATTGATCCCGGTGTGGTCTGCTATACTATAACTGACGAGGGTAAGGGTTTTGACCACATAAGTGTTTTAAATGGGCTCACCAAAAAGAATACGGGCAAAAAGGAACTATACCACGGACGGGGAATAAAAATGGCTAAAAAAATATTCGATGAAATTAACTATAATAAGAAAGGAAATGAAGTAAAACTTACAAAGTATATGTAAACTGCCAATACAGCAAAATGGTTTTTTAATAAAATTACTCCTCAGAATTTCTGCTCTGCAGCAATTTATCCCTGTCATTGAGGAGCAGATCTCTATGATGCATTTCCTCATTTGATATCTCTTCGATCTCCTTAGCCATATCAGTATAATATTGGGCAAGGCCTTTAAGATGCTTCACGATGCTTTTATACATCATACCAATGGATTCCTCAGAATCCGCAAGGGTCTTAAGCAGTTTTATTATATCTTTTTCTGTGGACACCTGGTCAAAAACAGACTTTGTAATATTTTTCTGGAATTCAATAATGGCTTTTTCTTTTATTACGGGTCTTTTAAATTTAACTTTTGACTGTTCAATTATCTGTGCATGCGCATAGGAATGTAATTCCATGAATTCAAGTACGTTTCTTGCTTCCCTAAAACGCGATAAGTTTTTCACTTTGCCATAAAAGGATGCCAGTGCATTTTCAAGTAAGACAAGTAGATCCAGAAACTTGTTAGTCATTGTTTTTTCTCCAACTTTTCCGATAGTTAACATTTTTCGGCATTGACGATTCTCAAAAATAATGTATTTGTTGATTATTGTCAAGCAACATAAAATTGTCTTGCCATGGGAACAGGCATTCCCCATGAATAAGCGATGAGAATGAAGTTAATAAACCTTCATTTCGCAAGACGTTCAATAATAGAGCTTTGTTCCGGATATTTTACAAGAAGCTCATCTTTTTTACCAATTTCAAAATCACCAAAATCAAAACCCGGTGCGACAGTACAGCCAACAAGCGAATAGGACTCTCTATCATTAACAGTTACACCGAACCAGGAATTGGCATACACAACTGCCTGAAAAAGTTGTCCCTTATCAAAACAATTTCCAAGCCGAATGTTTGAGTAAATCCCCTTCTCATCAATGACATGCAAAGTTAGGGCCGAGCCGGTATAGAAATGCCATAACTCGTCGGACTTGATTCGATGAAGTGCAGAGTGCTCATCACCATGAAGCAGGTAATAAATGGAAGTTGAAAATGGAAGGGAACCATTAAACCTCTGCGGCAGGCAGTCCCCGTTTATTGTCTCTTTTGCTCTATATGTCTCCCTGAAATATCCCCCTTCGGGGTGCTTCTTCAGCGCAAGGTTTTTTATCCAAAATTCAGCTTGTTTCATAACGGGGTCAGTTCATTCAAGTGATCATAAAAAACTCAAATACCATCTTCATATAAAAAGTCAAGTTTACCATTCTTTGCTTCCAGGAGTACTATTGGCATAATATTAGATTTTGCCAGGTTTGCTTCAGAAAGCAATTCCAACTCTATTTCTTCTGTTTTTTCAACACAATTGGGATGCCTTACCGTGATTTTAAAATGGACCTTTGGCCCCTTACCCATTTTATTTTTATCATATAATGGCCAGAAATGATAATATCCCCTGGCACTCCCTTTTGTAATGTAGGGATTTTTCCAACCGGAATCGAACATAACCGCCAACTCATCACCAAAATACATAGAGACTTCTGCACCGTCAATTACAGTAAGCGTAGATTCTTCCAGTACCTGTCCTATAACATGGGAAAAGCGGCATGTTTCAGAATCTACATCTTCCATTTTTGTCTCAACTTCCGGGATTCTTCTTTCTTTAAAAATATCAATTGCTTCATATATAAGGAACATGATATCTGATTTTTGTTGTGTAGAGTATTTATCCTCAAGCAGGCCATACAGCATCCCCCGCTCACTTGTAACATACATGGGTGGCACCCTGTTAAGTACATAAGCAATAATATCATCTCTCCCAAGACCATCTTGTATGAGGTCTTTATCATTTCTGATTAAATCATCAGTTATGTTATTAACAATATATTTCATTAAGTTAACTACTGACATTTAAAGCCCCCTTTCATTTTATTTTTCCCGAATGTAATATTAATTACATCATCAATTTCTTCAACCAGGTGAAACTTCAACCCCTTCTTTATATAATCAGGAATATCTTTTAAATCCTTAGAATTATCCTTTGGCAATATTATCTCTTTGAGGTTTGCCTTTTTAGCAGCTATTATCTTCTCCTTGACTCCGCCCACCGGAAGGACTCTTCCTGTGAGAGTTAATTCCCCGGTCATCGCGAGGCCGCTTTTAATCTTCATTTTCGTGATCATTGAATAAAGTGATACCGCCATGGTTATTCCTGCCGAGGGGCCATCTTTAGGGGTAGCGCCCGAGGGAACATGGAGGTGAAAAAAGTTACCCTTTAAGAATTCGTTTGCCTTGTCATTTCCGGACAGCATATGGTGAACATAACTATAAGCGATATTAGCAGATTCCACCATAACATCACCCAATTGCCCGGTTAACTTAAAACCGGGCTCCTTAATGTTTGGCACATTAATTGATTCAATCACAAGGGTTTCTCCGCCCAACGAAGTCCATGCCAAACCGATTGCAATACCCGGCTTCAGCACTTTCATTAACTCTTCGCTTGAATATAGTATATTACCAAGAAATTTGTTGATTGATTGATTAGTTAACGGGCTCTGGGGTACTCTTTTTTTCTTTGCAACGAGAGTTACAGTTCTTCTGCAAATTTTTTCTATTTGCCTCTCCAGGTTCCTCACCCCGGCCTCCCTGGCCCAGCCGTTTATAATATGCATATATCCCTGCTTATTGATTTTTAATTTATTTCTATCAAGCCCGTGCTGTTTCAGCTGTTTCGGCAAAAGATATCGCCTGGCTATTTGGACCTTCTCTTCGGCTATGTATCCGGACAACCTGATTATCTCCATCCTGTCAGCCAGAACTGGCGGTATTGTGTCAAGCGTATTGGCAGTAGTGATGAAAAGAACATCGGACAGGTTAAAAGGCAGGTCAAGATAGTAATCCCTGAATTGAACATTCTGTTCAGGATCGAGAACTTCCAGAAGGGCCGAAGCCGGGTCGCCCTGAAAACTCTGGCCCATTTTATCAATTTCATCAAGCATAAATACGGGATTGTTAGTCTTGCATATTTTAATACCCTGAATTATTTTTCCGGGCATGGCGCCAATATAAGTTCTCCTGTGGCCCTTAATCTCAGCTTCATCTCTCATCCCTCCGAGGGAAACCCTGAAAAACTTTCTGTTAAGCGCCTTGGCAATTGACTTTCCCAGGGAAGTCTTGCCGACTCCTGGAGGACCTATGAGGCATATAATGGAACCCTTTGCATCGGGCTTTACCATTCTAACGGCAAGAAATTCTAAAATCCTGCTCTTCACATCGTCAAGGGCATAGTGGTCCCGGTTTAAAATCTTTTCAGCCTTCTCCAGGTCTATTGAATCTTCACTGCTCACATTCCACGGCAGAGAGAGTATGGTATCAATATAATTCCTTGCAACAGTATATTCGGAAGAGGAAGTTTCCATGTAAATAAACTTATCAATCTCATCCTCCACCTTCTCCTTCACTTCCCCCTTTAAACCAAGGTCATCAATTTTTTTCCTCATCTCCCTGATTTCACGGGATTTCTCATCCTCATCAATACCAAGTTCCTGTTTTATTGCTTTCAGCTGTTCCCTGAGAAAAAAATCCTTTTGCTGCTTATCAATCTTATCATTTATTTGAGACTGAATCTTCTTCTGGACATTCAGAACCTCCATCTCCTTTTGGAGAAGTCCCAGCACTTTAATAAGCCTCTTCTTAATATTTAATGTCTCCAGTATATCCTGATATTCCTTTTTTTCAATATTAAGAATTGAAGTTACGAAATCAGCAATTTTACCGGGCTCATCGACATTGAGCATTGTTAACTTCATCTCTTCTGTAAAGAGGGGGTTATTTTCCGACAACATTTTAAGCTGCCCAAGCACCTCCCTGGTTAAAGCCTTAATCTCAAGATCCTTTTTATTTTTAAATTCATCACTAAGGTACTCAACATCTACAATTAAATACTTTTTCTTCGATACAAACTTTGTTATTTTAAAACGCTTTATACTATTGATGAGTACATTAACGCCACCATCGGGAAGATTTATCTTTTTTAAAATTTTAACCGCAGTACCATAACTATAGAGATCGGATGAACCAATTTCATCAATATCATCATCCTTTAAAAGAATCAAGCCCACTGTCCTTGATTCATTTATAACTTTTTCAATAGCATCGGTAAACCTTCCCTGCGAGATTATGAGGGGAGTTATAATTCCAGGGAAAATTGGCCTATACCGGATAGGAATTACATATAACTGATTTGGCAATGTCTGGTCGATTGCAACAAGATCATTTTCAAACTGAGCTGTTTCTATAGAAATATCATTATTATCAATTATTAGATCATCAAAATCCATTATTCCTCACAAATATTATATTTACACGCAC
>JBHPHB010000149.1:0-7348 GCA_042569985.1 Spirochaetota bacterium
CACCGGTAGGGGACTCAAACTGGGAAAAAACTGTGATGTTGATATTCTTTTGGTTCACGCACCGGGCGCAGAAAAGAAATTTGTGAAAAATGGCCATGGAGTAAACCGTACTGAAGTAATGTACAATGACTTTGTAATAATCGGCCCAAAAAGCGATCCTGCAGGAATAAATAAAAAGCCTGTAAAAAATGCCTTTAATATAATAGCTTCCAAAAAGACAAAATTTGCCAGCAGGGGAGATAATTCAGGCACAAACAAAAAAGAAAAACTTCTATGGAAAAACTCAAAACTAAATATACCCGATAAAGAATCATGGTACATACAAACCGGTCAGGGAATGATAAATACAATCAATATTGCAGCGGAGCAAAAGGCATATACTATGACCGACAGGGGGACCTATATTAAATATGAATCAAAACATAAGGGTAAACCTCCTCTTATTATACATGTACAGGGAGATAAAATACTCAGCAATCAATACAGTATTATTGAGATTAATAAATCTAAGTGCGGCAAAGTTAAAAATGTTCTTGCAGGTAAATTTACCAGGTGGATTATTTCCCCAAAAGTCCAAAAGCAAATTGCAAATTTTAAACTTTTGGGGAAACAGCTATTTATTCCAAATGCAAAATAATAAGGGAAAATGAATTTTATATTTGATGGTTTTTTACAGGCTTTTAAACTTATAATTTCCGGTAGCGAAGAAGTATACTCGGCAATTTTCACTACACTTACAACTTCAACCATTTCAATAATATGCAGCCTCATTCTGGGGCTGCCTGCCGGTTTTGTACTTGGGTATGTTAATTTCCCCGGGAAAAAACAATTAAGAATGATTGTTGATACTCTACTGGCTTTACCAACTGTAGTGGTTGGTTTATTTGTTTATGCCTTTATCTCCAGCAAAGGTCCCCTGGGAGAAATGAACCTACTCTTCACAATTCCAGGAATTGCAATTGCTCAAACGCTTCTTGTACTACCTATTGTAATATCATTGACAGCAACAGCTGTTGAAGGGCTTGATATCCGCCTTAAAGCTACACTTACAACTCTTGGCGCAAAGGGATCACAGGTAATTCTCACAAGCCTCTACGAAGCACGCTATGCACTTTTTACTGCAGCAATTGCCGCTTACGGAAGGGCAATCTCAGAAGTGGGTGTATCAATGATAATCGGCGGTAATATAAAGTGGCACACCCGGACCATAACCACTGCCATTGCTCTTGAAACTGGCAAAGGAGAATTTGCCCTTGGCATAGCCCTGGGAATAGTTCTCCTTATTATTGTCTTTTTAATAAATGGCATAATGGTTTTTCTCAAGAGGGTTTCATGACTGAAAATAAAAAATATGCCTATAGGCTATCAAAAATTGAATACCTATACAATGGTGATTTCAAATTAGAAATTCCCCATCTTGAATTTGAAATGGGAAAGTCACTTGGAATTTCCGGGCCAAATGGATGCGGCAAAAGCACATTGCTGAAAATTCTTGCCCTCATCGAAACTCCCCAAAAAGGCAGTATTGAATTTATGGGAACGAAATTAAGCAGTGACAATTTCAACAATAAGAATAAGTTAACTTTTCTGCCCCAAACCCCATACCTCCTGAAAAGATCTATTTTTGAAAATGTTGCCTATGGCCTCAAAATCCGCAAAGAAAAAGACATAAGGGAAAAGGTAAATAATGTACTCAAATCCCTGGGTCTGCCCATTGAAAAATTTGGGAAAAGGAAATGGCATGAACTTTCAGGTGGAGAGGCACAGAGAGTGGCCCTTGCATCAAGGCTTGTTCTTAAACCCCATGTACTAATACTTGATGAGCCCATTTCAAATATTGATAAAAACAGTGCCGAACTGATAAAAAATGCCATATTAAACATTAGGAAAACCCATAAAACATCCATCATAGTTACAAGTCATGACATCCTCTGGCTAAACGAAGTTGCCGATGAAATTCTGAGGCTTCAGCATGGGCGGATTGTGGGCTCCGGTAACGACAACGTCATAGAGGGCCCCTGGAGCAAAGAAAAAAAGGGTTTATGGGCAAAAACTCTTCCCGACGGTTATAAAATCTTTTCATCAAAACCTCCTGATAAAAATTCAATTGCCATTCTTAGCCCCACAGAGGTTATTATTGCTGAAAATAAACAGAGTAAAATTTCCGCGCAGAACATGCTTAAGGGTGAAATAACAAACATGTCAACTGCTTATGAACCGGACATGATAATGGTTAACCTCAGGGTGCATGGAATTATGATGTCAGTAAGCGTAACCCAAAAATCAGTGACAAAACTTAAGCTTCATCCAGGCAAAAAAGTCTGGCTTATTTTCAAGGCTACATCCTTTCACTGGCAATAAAAAGAACAATTTAACATAATGTCATTGTGAGAAATCCAGCACTAAAACTTAAAAAGTAAATTCTATTCATAATAATTTTTTAGTGCTGGATGACGAAGCAATCTCATTACATGATATTATCATAATTAGATTGCTTCGCTATGCTCGCAATGACAGTAAAGAATCAATACAAATGACCAGGATAATCTAACTCAATGTCATTTAAAAACATAATCAATAAATTAATTTATCCTTGAATTTCTAATGCCAGTATTCAATTATACTACCTACCAGGAGTTCAATAATGATGAAAGAAATGATGAGCACAAAAGAGGTGGCTGAATACCTCAATATCAACGAAAAACAGGTATACGCTCTTATTAAAGCAAAAAGAATTCCGGCAACCCGGGTAACGGGAAAATGGATCTTCCCCAAAAAAATAATCGATGAATGGATTACGTCTAATGCTGAAAAAGGGATAATGGATATCCGTGAAAAATCGGGAGATACTGGAAAAGCTTTACTTGCTTCGGGAAGTAATGACCCCGTTTTGGATATATTACTCAACAACATAAAAAAAATCAATCCTGATTTCTATATATTCTCAAGCAGCATTGGAAGTAAAGAGGGGCTGAGATTACTAAACGAAGGGCTCACAGACATAGCATGGTGCCATATACTCGATCCGGAAAGCGGGGAATACAACATCCCATATATCTCCTCCTATTTGCCGGAAGAGAAAATTGCAATTGTCCACCTGTTTTACCGCGAGCAGGGTTTCCTTGTATCACCACAATTAAAACATAATGTTAAGGAATTCAAAGACCTTTGTAAAAATAATTTAAGGTTCGTAAACAGGCAGAAAGGCTCGGGTACAAGAATACTCCTTGATTATAACCTCAATAAAAATTCCATCAACCCCGATTCAATTGATGGCTATGATAATGAAGTTTACACTCATTTTGAAGTGGGCCTTTCAATACTTTCGGGAAAATCGGATGTGGGAATTGCAACAATTGCAATATCAAAACTCCTGGATATTCCCTTTGTTCCAATAGTTAAGGAAAGTTTTGACATGGTTCTAAAAAAGGAGACATTCTTTACCAGCGGGGTTCAGACATTTATCGAGACATTAAAATCTAATGATTTCAGAGACAGTGTCAGGTATCTTGGTGATTATGACTTTAATGATTCAGGAAAAATAATAAATTCCTGAAATCAATAATATTTATGTCAACCGCATCTTGAAAATCCGCAAAACCTGCACACGGAACAGCCCGATTCAAATTCCAAGGGGCCGTGGCAGTCCGGACAAACACCCACCATTACCTTATCGCTTCCCTTTCCGTTTGTTTCCGCATCATTTTTAGCTGTATCCTGAATATTATTTGTTTCCATTGCCATCGGATTAATACCTGCATGCCTTTCAATGGCCTTGGCCATTGCATCAGAACAGGAATAAACCCTGCCCCCCGGTTCCCATGCCTGGTTGGGACAGCGGACTCCCTTCAATTGTTTGATAACCTGGTCCTTTTCAATGCCGCTTCTCAACGAAAGCGACACAAGCCTGCTCACTGCTTCTGTCTGGCTGGCTGCACAACCTCCGCTTTTACCCATGGTTGCAAAAACCTCAAACATCCCCTCTTCATCCTCGTTTATTGTTACATATAAGGACCCGCATCCGGTTGCCATCTTTCTCGTGGCCCCCCAGGTAATTTCACTTCTTGGCCTGGGCACAATATGTTTTGGATGGGCATCATTATTATCAGAAGGCTCATCACTCTTTTCTTTATTTTTATCTTTTCTTTCAAGAACCTGTGAATCCCTTGAACCGTCCCTGTAAACAGTTACACCTTTGCATCCAAGCTTGTATGCCAGTGAATAAACCTTTTCTATATCATCCACCGTTGCGCTGTTTGAAAAGTTAACGGTTTTAGATACTGCGTTATCAACAGACTTCTGGAATGCCGCCTGAAGTTTAATATGCCACTCCGGAGAGATATCGTGGGAGGTAACAAATACTTTTCTGAAATTCTCGGGTATCTCCTCAATATCAGCAGCACCTCCATGCTCGGCAACCTTTTGCATTACATCATCACTGTAAAAGTTATTTTCCTTTGCAACCTCTTCAAAGAGGGGGTTTGTTTCCACAAGAACATCATCATCCATCACATTTCTTACATATGCCAGAGCAAAGATGGGCTCAATACCGCTTGATGTATTGGCAATAATACTGATTGTCCCTGTTGGAGCAATTGTAGTGGTAGTGGCATTTCTCAGGGGCTGTTCCCCTCTTTCAGCATATACAGATTTCTCAAAGTTAGGGAACGGTCCTCTCTGCTCTGCAAGTTCACGGGATACCCTTTTTGATTCATCCTGTATTGTCGACATTACTTTCTCTGCAATTTCAATTGCCCTTTCAGAATTATAGGGTACTCCCATCTTTATGAGAATATCGGCAAATCCCATTATGCCAAGCCCTATCTTTCTATTTGACAGTGTCTTATCCTCAATTTCCTGAAGGGGATATTTATTCAGATCAATGATATTATCAAGAAAATGTACTGAACTTGCCGTAATTCTTTTAAGCTCATCATAATCGATCTCACATATATTGTCATCTTCCAAAAGAATTGCATTTAAATTTATTGAACCCAGGTTACAGGACTCATAGGGAAGCAATGGCTGTTCTCCGCAGGGATTGGTGCTTTCAACGTCACCAATTTTTTTAACGGGATTTTCATCATTGATCCTGTCAATAAATATGATTCCCGGCTCTCCATTATTCCAGGCTTTCTTGACTATAAGGTTAAAAACATCCTTTGCCTTTAACTTACTAACCTCATTACCCGATCTTGGATTAATTAAAGAATATTCTTCATCATTCTCATATTTCTTCATAAATTCATCAGTAATAGCTACTGATATATTAAAATTTGTAAGGGCATTGTTATTTTCCTTTGATTTAATGAATTCAACAATATCAGGATGATTAACAATGAGCATGGCCATGTTGGCCCCTCGCCTCGTTCCTCCCTGCTTAACAGTTTCAGTTGCAGTATTAAATATATTCATAAAGGAAATGGGGCCGCTTGAAACACCTGCAGTTGTCTTAACAACATCGTTCTTAGGACGGAGCCTTGAAAATGAGAATCCCGTACCTCCCCCGCTTTTATGTATCAGTGCCATCTGTTTTACAGAGTCAAAGATTCTGTCCATCGAATCCTCAACGGGAAGTACAAAACAAGCTGACAATTGCCCCAGGGGCCTGCCTGCATTCATCAAGGTTGGGCTGTTTGGAAGGAATTTAAGCTTAGCCATATTCTCATAAAAGATATCTGCAGTTTTTGAAACCTCATCATTTGATTTCCCATAAATTGAATCAGCAGAAGCAACAAATTTTGCCACCCGTTTGAAGAGGTCCTCTGGTTTTTCAATTGCATTACCATCGTTATCCTTAGCGAGATACCTCTTTTTAAGAACAAACTCTGAATTCTTTGATAATTGCGGTTTAACATCCGAAGAAATTTTTATTTTATCCCATTCCATATTGTCTTTCTTTAAATTCAATTTATACTCTCCATTACTAATTTGCGAAACTCTGTAAAAAGATATTGTGAATCATGGGGGCCGGGACTCGCCTCGGGATGGTATTGAACTGACATTACCGGAAGCTTCTTATGCCTTAACCCCTCAACAGTTTGATCATTTAAATTCAAGTGTGTTATTTCAATATCGGGATTATCCTTTAATGAATTATAATCAACGGCAAATCCATGATTTTGGGATGTTATCTCAACATTACCCTTATCAATATTTTTTACGGGCTGATTTGCGCCCCTGTGACCGAATTTTAGCTTATATGTTTTGCCTTCCATACCAAGGGCCATTATCTGATGGCCCAGGCATATTCCGAAAGCGGGTATCTCCTCTTTTATTATATCTTTTACCAGGTCCTTCGCATATGAAACAGCACCGGGATCTCCCGGACCATTGGAAATAAAAACACACTTGGCCCCTTCTTTCAAAGCACTCTTAAGTGGAGTTTTTCCGGGATATACCTTAACGGAAAAACCAGATTCCTCAAGAAGACGCAAAATATTCAGCTTTACACCAAAATCAAAAACAGCAATGGGGGGTGTGTTTTCATCCTTTTTTCCAAAAACATAGGGATTTTTACATGAAACTCCCGTTGCCAGGTCCAATCCCTCCATTTTTGGATGGGACATTAATTTATCTAAAGCTCCCTTTTCATCAAAGAAAATTCCAGAGCGCATTGCTCCCTTATTTCTGATGTGACGGGTGAGTTTTCTCGTATCAACTCCTTCGATGGCAGTGATCTTCGATTTAATGAGATAATCGGCAAGAGACATTTTTGCCCTGAAGTTTGAATAGCTTTTACAGTATTCCTTAACTACAAAACCTGCAACATGAATTTTATCCGACTCAACATCTTCATCATTAACCCCATAATTTCCAATCATGGGATATGTCATTGCAACTATCTGTCCATTATAGGAGGGATCGGTGAGAACTTCCTGATATCCGCTCATAGATGTATTAAATACTGCTTCTCCAAGAGAATCCTTTTCAAAACCAAAACTCTTACCCTTAAACGTTGATCCATCCTCAAGAATGAGGTAGCATTTCTTTGACATTTAACCCTCAAAAAGAAAATTTTAAAAGATTTAAAAAAATAATATGTCTCTTGTCAATTATTTAAATTTGTTAACATACTTTTTTTTACAAAAGCTGCACAGTCACCAATATAAGAAAGAACCGGGGCAAATACTCCCTTTTTATAACCAGGAATCTTTTAAGTTCACATATTTTTTTAACTTGTAAAATATTACTTTAAAAAATACTTGGTTAATCAGTTACTTTTGAAAACGCCTAAATAATCACAAGTAACAATTTAAAAATTAATACATTTTACTGAAAAAAGCAACAATGAAAATTATGAAATCAAATAATAATGATAAATATGACGAATTAGCACAAAAAAGCC
>JBHPHB010000150.1:0-7329 GCA_042569985.1 Spirochaetota bacterium
ACAATCTAGTAGGCCTCTTTACAGCAATTTGAGTTATGTAATTTTCTACACCAAAAACACTATCCATAATCTGTCTTACTTTATGTACATTCTCTTCACCAATCTGAACAAAAATACTTCCTGTATCTTTAAGAAGTCTTCGAGAAATCAACAACCTTTCTTTTAAATATGAAAGATATGAATGAACACCTAAATTCCAAGTATCGCGATAAGCCTTAACCATTTCTGGTTCTCTTGTTAAAAATTTTTCTCCATCTTTAACTTCACGATTCCCAATTTTTATTTGGAAATTACTTTTAAATTTAATACCATAAGGAGGATCAATATATATCATTTGCACCTCCCCTGCTAGGTTTTCCCTTCGCTCTAATGAAGACATTACTTGTAAACTGTCACCTAGGATTAATCGGTTTGCCCAATCAACATCATGCTGGTAGAATTGTACTTCCTTTTGATAGGGCAATTCAGGGTCTGCAAAAAGGTCCCTTTGAAGGTCCTCTCTCATTGCACTTCTTATTATTGCCTGAGCGCTTATCCTTTCATGTATATGTAATGCTACTGGATCAACATCAAAGAAACCTTTTTCCATCTGTTCGCGTTTATCTGCCCACTCAAGCCATGGTTGATGGCTATTTACAGCATAGTTTAATAATTCTTTTTCTTCATCATTGAGGTACTGCCCTGCCTTTTCGCAAACAGCGAGAAGTTTGTCTGTCTTACCAGTTGAATCAAGTCGAATTTCGGGCGATAAATGAGGGCTATAGTAATATTTTGCCTTTTTCACCTTCGGCACCTCACCTTCGGCGACTATCTTCGCAGGCGGTATGTTTTTTCTTTTTTCGTCATCATGACGATAGTCAGCTGTTTCAATTTTTTTTGTTTTCTTTTTTCGTGGCATATTTACCTCTCGATATTTATTATTTTGATGCCTTGTTGTACTTACAAATCAATTTATAATCGCAGGCTAAACATTTTTCTTCTTCAGGTTTTGGTTTAAATTTTCCTTTACGGATATAGTTTACTGTTTTATTTATTTTTTCTACTGCTTTTTTGCTCTCTTCTATTCCTACATTAACTGGTATCCTGTCAGCTGCTTTTAAGTCATGAATATATCCAGCAACAACATCAAGCCCTTCATCTCTTGCAGCTGTAGCATATACCTGCATCTGCATTTGGTAATATTCTTCATTATGAGGATCACTGGAAGTCTTATAATCAACAAAAACAAGATTGTCAGGTTTTCCTTCATCATGGTAAAATATTATATCTGCCCTCCCAGAAATTCTACCTTCAGATAGTTGAAGCTGAAATGGACGCTCAGTTTCCCAAACCCGAAGTAAATCATCAGAATATTCATTTACATAACGTTTAACAAGGTTGATTGCAGAATTATACATTTTATAATGTTCAGGATTTCTGGCAAAGGGTAGATAAAATTCATAATTCATTATTTTCTCAACATCACCCATTGTTGGGATAGTATTATTTGATCGAGCCTTTTCAGCGACTAGACGAAGAATGTGGTGTATCGCCCTACCATATCCTAGTTCTGTGGCTAACTCTTGTTGAAAACCAAATTGATTATTTAATCGATAACGGTAACCACATTCGTTATAGAAGACAATATCAGAAAATCCAATTTCAAGAGGCATATCTTCAGATTTTTTTTTCTTTTTTGGTAAAGGTGGCATTGGTAATTTCGAATATGTTTGTATGCCATCTAAGTCAGCTGCCACTTCTTTAAGATATGGTGAAATTTTTGTATTTTTTTTTATTTTATTGAAAGTTGATAGATATACTGTATCACGTGCTCGGGTCAAGGCTACATAAAACAAACGACGTTCATCTGCATCTCCTCCTTCATAACGAGATCGCTTTTCCTCAGATAAGACATCTTCCGGTAACATCCAATTTTGTTTTTTCCCAGCATACATTGAAGGAAATCGCTGACTTGTTAAAGAAGGTAAAAATACGATAGGCCATTCAAGTCCCTTTGCCTGGTGAATAGTTAGAATATCAACTGCATCCATATCATGTATTAATTCACCCTCAAAATCCTCATAGGCATCAATTGCATAATAACGAACATAACTATACAGGTTATTATAATAAGACTTACCACGATCTTTCGCAGTTATAAATTTTCTTTTGCCTTTTATAATTGTAAACCGGCCACGCCTGTTTACATGTTCAAAATCACCCAGAAGTTCTGAAAAGCGAGCAAAGGAACCAAATAATGCTGAATATTGTGGTGCATTACTATCCATTTCATTTATACCGAGATAGTTTAAAAGCCGATAAAAATCGCTTATTAGAGAAACTGGTCTATTGCCCAATAGCCTAAAATGTTTCCAATCTTTAAGATATTTCTTTAAACTTGGAATTTCACTTCTATCATTACTAAAATGTTTATTAAGACCATTTACAATATTAATTAATGAGGATTCTCTCGCTTGTCCATAACGCTCATCCTTCCATTCACCATCAACAAACCATGCTATTATCTCTCCAAAAAGATTAATTTCTGGCTGGAGGAATATTCCTGTTCTTCCTCCACAATTATAAGGAATTCTCATCTTATCAAAGGCTTCAATCAATTCAGGAGCAGAGGTTCTCACTGATCTATAAAGCACTGAAATATCTTTAAAGCGAAATCCTTTATCTTTTAAATTGTTAATCGTCTCAGCTATTTTCTCGGCTTCAGCTTCAGGTGTTTCCTCTTCCCAGGTAACGATCTGGCAGTTACTATTAGGACGTACAGGATTCATTTCTTTAATAATTCTTTTTGGTATAGATTTTACAAAATTATTTGCTGTTTGAATAATTTGGGGTCGACTTCTTCTATTATCTTCAAGTTTTATCGGATGTGCATTTGGCCTGCGTTCCAAAAAATTAATTATATTATCAACTTCTGAACCTCGCCATTGATAAATTGATTGATCGTCATCACCAACAACACAAAGACGAACTGGATCCTTCGACAATAATTCAATAAGTTTTTCCTGAGCAGGATTAATATCTTGATATTCATCTACAATTAGATGCCTAAGCGGTCCATGAACTTTAGCAAAAATATTTGAATCACCAAGCGCATTAACAGCATTGGAAATGATACCACTAAATGTAAGAAATCTCAGATCATGAAGCATTTCACTATATAATTTATAACACTCGGTAAATTTAAAACCTGTTAAAGATGTTTCGTTTATTAATTCATTACCTATTACGTCTGTAGTCCAAGCAAAATCACGTACTGTAGACCAATGTCGGTTTCCAATATCTTTTAAATAAAGATTATAGTATTCACGACTAATCAGCCCAATATGTCTGTGTTCATCAAGGACATCATAATTACCATATCTATGTATGTGAACCTGCAAAAGGTGAAAGCAATAACTATGTATTGTGCCAACGAACATAGGCGCAAGACGTCCTAAATAATCGTGACCTTTAACTTCCTCAATTCTTTTGTATATTCTTTCTTTTAATTCACTAGCAGCTTTTTCTGTAAAAGTAAAAGCAATTATCGATTCTGGGGATTCACCTTCAATTATTAATGACGCAATTCTCTGAGCTACAGATTCAGTTTTTCCAGAACCAGCACATGCAATAACTTGTACATCTTTATCAGTTGTATTAATAACTTCAAGTTGTTGTTGAGAATATTCAAATTTCTTATTATTTACTATATTATTAGCATTATTTAATGATTCTTTTTCTTTCGTTTCATTGTTAAATTTTTGATTGTTAATAGATATTTTTATTTCACTTTTTTCATTTTTTTGTTTATTGTTATTTGGTTTACTTACGAGATTACTCTCAATAGCAAAATGTTCTCTTAAATAATCAACCACCTTCCTATTAACCTTAATATCAGATTCAAATATCTTTGACGCAAGTGTAATACCCTCAAGGCTTGTGCATCGGCTCAATGCTACATACACCTGCCCTGAAGCAAAAGCTCCTCTACCAACTTCAATACGAACATTATCAAATGTACAACCCTGACTTTTATGAATTGTAATGGCCCAGGCAAGTTTGAGAGGAAATTGTGTAAATTTTCCAATTACATGAGTTATTATCTCCTTTTTCTTCGAATCATAATCGTACTCAAGACGCTCCCATGTTTCTTGTTTTACCTCGCATAGGCCTTGTCCTTTAACATTGATGAGAATCTCATCACCTTCAATTTTTTTAACCCTTCCTAAAGTGCCATTTACCCAACGGTTTTCTGAATCATTTTTTACAAACATGACTTGAGCGCCAACTTTAAGTTTTAAAATAACATCAGCTGGATATTTCTCTTCTATCTCAGAAGTTGATTTTTTCCCCTTACCCATATGTTCAATTCTTGCTTTAAATTCATGAAGTTTTTGATCAGTGATATTTTCAAGATTATCGGTATTTATCTGGTTTGCAAGCTTGTTGGTTGTAGTAAGCAAAATCCCTTCTTTAGGAACATTATCATCTGATGTGTAACGTGTATTCAATATATCCAGGGCATCTTCAACACCTTCTGCATTACGTATTGAATTAAGGATAGAGATAAATTTCTTATTGCTCTGTCTAAAAATATGTGAAAGGTCTTTTATTTCATAATTGAAGCTATTAAAGACTTTGGCACTGAAGAAAAACTCGCTCTCATAAACATCCATGAAATACTTTTTCTCTTCCTTTTTAGATACTACAGGGGGAAGCTGGTGCAGATCACCGATGAAAACTACTTGAACACCACCAAACGGTTCTTTACTTCCTCGTACAATCCTCATGAAATAATCAATACCGTCGATGAGATCTGCACGTACCATAGAAACTTCATCAATGATGATGGCATCAAGTTTCTGGTATATGTCAGGTTTTCGTATAGTCTTAGCAAGTTTTTTTATTTCAGCATCATTTACTTTGATAGGCCTCCATGGGAGTTTGAAGAACTTATGGATTGTCATGCCTCCAACTTTTAAAGCTGCTACACCTGTGGGAGCGAGGACAACAATTTTCTTATTTGTATTATCTCTGAAAAGTTCTAGAAGTGTTGATTTTCCAGTTCCTGCTTTTCCGGTAATGAATAAATTTCGGTATGTTTTCTCGAGTACATTTAAAGTATTAATAAATTCTTCGGTTAAAGAAATATTTTTAGGTTTATGCTTAATCCATTTTGCATTTATTTTATTCTGCATAAAATATTATTCCAATTCTGTTAAAGTAAACTTTTTTTATCAAATTATACTTTTATCACATTCAACAATCTTTCCATATTTTCCTATTAACCCTTTATTACCCAGCATGGTAGTTTTAGCATAAGGATTTTTGCTCCACATTCTATTTTCTTTTCTAGCTCTATTGAATTGTTCATATCATCTTCAATTGATCCATCTCTATATAGAGCAACACGAGAAGCTCTTTTCTCATCTAAACGTTCCCATGTAAAAACTTCACCATACTTTTTTTCTATTTCATCTTTCTTACTTACAAGTGCGTCAAAAAAATCCTTATTTTTTTCGGTTTCGCCAAAGTCAATATAACACTCAATTCTGACTTTACCTCCCAGGGCAAAACACATACCAAACAATAGACCATTAATCCCTGTAGAAAACGAATACCAACTCTGTGGTTGCCCTTTTTTTGCATTAGTAAATTTGTGTTCAGTTCTTAGCTCATCAATTAATGTTTGAAAATAATCTCTGTACTTTTCCATTTTTTCAGAAGACTGAGCAGTCGAGATACTTTTCTTTGATTTTGCCCATTCATTCGGTGAAACAATTACTTTAAAGTTATAAGCAGGTTTTGAATCATCAATTTGTAAAATTTCAATAGCAACACCAAAAAAATAAGTATTCTCATCTGTTATATTATTGAGCCATTCCAGAGTTTTACGATGTTCATCCCTTATACTTTCTGCAATCCAGATAATAACTGATGCATCATACCCAGATGCGTAGGTAAGAAGTTTTCCAAGATGATCATGATCCGTTTGAGTAAGTTGGTTTTCAATTATGACAATTTTATTTGAAGCAAGATCCTTTGCTAAAAGGTCTAAAGAAAAATCACCTACCGGTGCTTCTCTTTGGTTTATCTCTAAATCAAGCCCAAGAGATTTGCCCAATGATTGTATATGTTCTGCTAACCAGGGTGTAAAATTACTGGCCTCATTATTCCAAATATCTCGTAAGTTCAAATATTTAATTTCACCGAATTGTTGCATGTCATGCCTCCTCAAAATCATCATACCCCAACCTCTTCAACGCACCAATAATCGGGGTTACCGGCTCCGGCATAATATATTTTTCAGAAAGCCAATCAAGAAACATGCCTAAAACACACATATCTGAGTCAAACCCTTCAGACAATGCACCACCAGCAGTCCAGTACATATCATACATGTCATCGTATAGAGCCTTAAGTAGCGGATCAACTGAACTTTTATCTCCTATCTCACCTAATGCCCATGCTGCAATCCATCTGAAATCATAACTTATATCTTCCAGTGCTTTAATAAGAGGTGCAACAGCTTCTTTACTACCTGTTTTCCCAAGTGCAAAACAAATGGTCATGTTCAAATAGTTCGCCGCTCCGTCTTCACTATAATTATAATCCAGAGAATTACTAAGAACATCTACTGCTTCAGGATCTTTCTTCAATCCAATAAAATATGCAGCAAGCCAATCATACTTTTTATTATTCTTAAATATATCAATGAGTTGTCCAGTATCATTTAAATCAACATTCTTAAATATATTTACAATATCCTGTATATTATTTCCTATATCATTGCAAGCATCTCCCCCATAATAATCTTCATCACAAAATGATAATAGCTTCTCTACTGCATCAGGTTGTTTAATAATGTTTTTTAGGTCATTGAACATAGCTACTTCCCCTCAACATACAATTTATCATGCTTACCCGGCCAGCTTATCTTCACATTAACCTTTTCCTTTAATCCGATAATTGTTCTGTAGGGCTCATAAGCAATCCTCTTAACCGGTAATCTTCTAAAAACTGCATCAGGATTACCGGAGAATTTATAAATAAACTCACTTCCGGGCAAAAAGCCCAATATAAATGCTCCATCAATATGACTACCTCTAAATACTATCTTTTCAATATCTTTATATACAACCGGTTCTAAGAAATCCTTAAGCGAAACATCTTGCGGAATGTTTTTATTTACATTTTCCATGTTCATAACCTCTTAACAATATTTATAATACCGGTAGGAGCATAGATAGAAAAAAGGGTATACTAATTCAAAAATTATCTTCTTGTAATTCCAGGTTATTAAATTTTAGCCCGATATCTCAACAATTCCCCAATTCTCAACAACACTAA
>JBHPHB010000151.1:0-7308 GCA_042569985.1 Spirochaetota bacterium
ATTGATAATGACACTGAATCGCTTGATTGCCTTGATTTTGCCCTGCCCTTAATAAATGAATGCAAATCAACAGGGAACCTCTATAAAGTATTATCTCATACCAGGAATATGCTTCTCATGGAAATAAAAAAAATTAAAAAATTCCATGAATATCACAACAGGTACAGCATGGATATACTCATGTCATTGAAAATAAATCCGCCAGTCCTCAATGAAAAAGATACTGAAAAAAACATATACCTTTCAGATATAATCTGCATGAACCTTTACGGCAAACCGGCAAAACAGGTGGGGGATCTTTAAAAGAACATGGTGAAAACTTTTTCATTGACAATTTATCTTATGTATATTAGACTTAATACACCATTAATTCACTATATATCTAATTATACTATATTACCATAAGGATTTACTTGTTTCTCCTGAGCTCTTTTATCCCTAATAGTAAATGTATATTGAAAAGGGAATCTTACAGTTCTTTAAAGAAAGGGAAAATCCAGTAAAATCATCAAATCTCCACAGGAAAACAAGTACGTGGAAATGAGTAAAAACGAGCCTAATAAAAAAGATAGGAATTTAATTTAGTGGCCCAAAACAATAAAACAATGATTCTCATCATTGATGATGAAAGAATAATCAGAGACAGTCTGCGTAACCAGCTGGAAGACTGGGACTACAAGGTACTTGAAGCGGAAAACGGGCGAAAGGGGCTTGAAATCTTCAAAGAGAAAAGCCCCTCAATGGTACTTTTGGATCTGCGCATGCCGGAAATGGACGGCCTTGATGTATTGTCACATATAACCGAGCATTATCCCGAAACACCAATCGTTGTCATTTCCGGAGCAGGTGTTATTGGTGATGTTGTCCAGGCCCTGAGGCTCGGCGCATGGGATTACATACTTAAACCCATTGAAGACATGTCGGTCCTTGAGCATGCAATTAACAAATCTTTTGAAAGGGTTAAACTGATAAATGATAACCGCAATTACCAGGAGCACCTTGAAGATGAGATTAGGAAACGAACAATTGAACTTGAGAAAACAAATGAATCGCTTAAATTCAGTGAAGAACGCTACAAGCTTCTCGCAGACAACCTGAAAGACTTTATCTGGTCTCTTGACATGACACTTATGCCCCTCTATATCAGCCCTTCCGTTATGAGCCTCAGGGGTTATTTACCTGAAGAAGCAATTACCCATGATCTAAAAAAAACACTCACCCCGGAATCACTGAAAAAAGCATATGAAATATTTGCCAGCGAACGGGAAAAGATCAATAATGGCAGTTTTATCCCTAAAACGATAGAAATGGAGTTTAAATGTAAAGATGGTTCAACTGTCTTGACAGAATCTGTTATATCAATAGTCTATGATGATAAAAAGAAACCAGTACAAATTATCGGGGTTACACGTGACATAGCAGAACGCAAAGAGGCAGAAGAAAAGATTAAGGCTTCCCTAAAAGAAAAGGAAACACTCTTAAAGGAGATACACCACAGGGTCAAAAACAACATGCAGATAATCTCCAGCCTCCTTGACCTCCAGTCAAACAATATAGTGCATGAAAGAGACAAAGTACTCTTTCATGACAGCCAGAACCGCGTGCGTTCAATGGCACTGGTCCATGAAAAACTGTACCAATCGGAAAATCTTTCGGAAATCAATTTTGGAGAATATATCCAGGGATTGTCCGACGAGCTATACAGCATTTACTATGAAACAAACCAGAACGTAAACATTACAATTAATGCTGAAAATGCATATATTGACATAAACTATGCCATTCCCTGCGGTTTAATAATCAACGAACTGGTGACAAACTCCCTTAAATATGCCTTTCCCGATAACATGAAAGGAATAATAAAAATCGATTTTTATGAAGAGAAGGGCAACTACGTTTTACAGCATATGGATGACGGTGTGGGAATTCCCGAAAATATAGATATAAATGATACTGCAACACTTGGCTTACAGCTTGTTAATAATTTGACATTGCAGCTAAGGGGCACAATTGACATTGACAGCAGTCAAGGTACCAATGTCAAAATAAAATTTGGAAAATTTACAGAATATTAAGAAGTGGTCCTTCAGGTTAATATTTTTCTCACATTAACCCAGAATTCCTTTCTACTCATGCTCCCTTTTAAATAGGCAGCAATTAGTTTCTTAATATTCATTGGAAAAGATGCCCAGTACCTGGTAATCCAATTTCCGGGGAGTCCCCTCAGTTCAGACTGTGACAGTTTACCCCTGCTGTAACATACGAAAAAATCGATCATCTCAATCATAACTTCAAATGGGATTCTATTTTGAACTTCCCTTTCATCTGGGACCATTTCCCTTACTAACGCGTGAAGCTCTGTTTCTGTAATTTCCGGTTTATGCTTTCTGGCAAGTTTCACAACAAGTTCTTTGGCAGTCCTCTTAATATTCTCATTTGTTATGCCCATCTGCTCCTGTATGCTTGATGCCATATCCCTGGCAAGATTACCAAAATTAATATCGCCAAGATTCTTCTGATTACTTCGGGGACTCTTCTCATGAGCATTTAATTGTTCAATATCTTCATTCAAAACTTCACCGAGGAATTGATTTGCGATTTTTTCTATGTCCCTGTCATCTTTCATATGTTATTATTGCCATATATTTAAGTCTATTATTCATGATAAGCAATTATCGCAGTTATTGCAACTTTCTTTTGGTGCATCAAAGTAATTATTTATATAATCCCTTCTGCATTCCATTGACTTGGCATACAGCACAATATCAGCCAAACGCCTCCTGTCATTATCAATTTTCAATTTAACATAATCACTGGTAAATAAATCATCCCCAAGGTCCGAAACAACCTCAAGGGTAAGCTGGTCCAGGCTTCCCTGTGTAATGCCATAGAGGTCAAAGAGGTTTAACACCGTTTGCAGCCTGTGGTCTCCCCTGTTCTTGAAAACGAGCTTTTCCTGCATATCCTCATAGGTATATGAATTTATTGTACCGCCCAATGACTGCAGCAAAGAATATACCTTTTTAACAAATTCCCTGTCAGGATTTTCCCATTCAAGAAAACTCATCTGAACAGCAAGGTCGTCCTGGCAATAGACAAGTATGCATGATGAATCTTTTCCGTCCCGCCCTGCCCTTCCAATCTCCTGGTAATAGGATTCAACGGTCCCCGGAATCTCTGCATGAATAATCATCCTGATGTCCCTCTTGTCAATGCCCATGCCAAAGGCATTTGTTGCCAGCATAATTGCAGAACCTGACTTTTGAAATTGGCCCTGCACTTCCTTTCTTCTCTGTGGGTCCAGTTTTCCATGATATACCAGGTATTTCTCCCCATTCATGTCCAGGTAATGGGCAAAATTCTCAATACCCCGGATGAGATTAAAGTATACTATCCTGCTTCCACTTTCAGATTTGACATGCTCGTACACAAGATCAAACTTTTCAGTTTCATCTATTGCATATTCAACAGAGAGAGAAAGGTTGGGCCTGCATATACCTTCATTATAAACAGTAATCACTTCCTGGCTTAGTCCCAGTTTTTCAATTATATCTTCCCGGACGGACTTTGTTGCCGTTGCAGTGAGGGCAATTGTTGCAGGATTGCCAATCAATTCGCGGAACTCCCTTATCCTTGAATAGTCAGGCCTGAAATCATGCCCCCACTGGCTTATGCAATGCGCCTCATCAACCGCCAGAAGAGATACACCCCTGCTTTTAATAACCTCAACGAATTCCTCCTTTCTGAACCTTTCGGGAGATACAAAAAGGATACAATATTTACCCTTACCGATGTTTCTATATCGCTCCTCCCTCTGCGGCTTAGACAAAGATGAATTAATGTAAACAGCTTCAATGCCAAGTTCCACCAGGGCATCAACCTGGTCTTTCATCAAAGATATGAGAGGCGATATAACCACAGTCAAACCTTCCATGATCACTGCGGGAAGCTGGTAACACAGGGACTTACCCATTCCCGTAGGCATCAATACAAGGCAATGCTTACCATCCAGAACATCATGGATAATCCTTTCCTGGGAAGCCCTGAAGTTGTTAACCTTGAAAGTGTTTTTTAAAACTTCTTTTATTTTATCTGAAGTGATTTTCAATTACTGCCCCCCATAGCCCCCAGAGAGTGCTCCCCTGCTCTTTTTTTAATATGCAATTTAATTGCAATCAAATTGACCTTCTGGACTCCTGAAACAAACCGTATAAATGATAAACAAATATTATCAGCAGTATTATTTGAATTATATATAAAAACAAGTTGGGATATCTTGAGAAAAAGGCACCCCCGGAATCGGGGTTATAAGGCATTTCAACCGCCCAGGTCCCCCTTTTCCAGAAATCCGATAAAAAATGCCGCCGTCCGCTTGGCAGTACAATAGATGAGGGGCCGTTGTTAATAACATGCACCACGGATACACGGTTTTCAATTGCCCTGAGCGGCAAAAAGGAATTATGCTGATATGGCTGTGCACCCTTACCGTACCAGCCATCATTGCTTTGCAGAACAATTACTTTGCCCTTAGCTTTTTTACCAATTGTTTCAGCAACAAGATCGCTAAAGGCAATTTCATAGCATATCATTGGCTGGATAATCATGCCCGCTGTTTTAAAAGCAGTTGCCCTTACGCCTGGTGTAACGGGAGGAGGTAAGTTTAAAAATTTAATAAATGGATTATCATAATCTATAATGGGGATATATTCTCCAAAAGGGACAAGGTGCCTTTTGTGATAGAATTCTCCAAAGGTGCCGTCTTTTTTCATCCACATGGAGCTGTTTCTGTAAATCGTCTTATGCGCATATACTTCCGATGGATAATCGTGGATTATCATTGGTATATTAAAACTTTTTATAGTCCTTAGAAAGGCAAACCTGATATTCACATCCTCATGGTAGCCAAAGTAATTCCCCTCGGGCCATATTATTATATCAGGCTTTTGCAGTGCCAGCTTTACACTCAAGCCCATTTCCAGGGGATACTGAATTGTGTACCCCTCCTCGGGAGGTAGTATCTTATGAGAAGCAGGCCTGTGGGGCTGAACGATGCCAATTTTTTTTGGCTTCCACTTTTTAACCTCACTGTCCCAGCTGTTCAAAGCAATATAGCCGTAACTGAACCATATGGCAATAACAGCTATGGCAGCGGCAATTGACCATCTGCCAATTTTTATTTTACCGTATATTAATATCCTGTATATCAGGACATTTGTCATTGCTATGACAAAATCCAGGGCGGAAACCCCCAGAACCTCAATTGCCTGCAGGCTGACAAGAAAACCTGTAGAAGCATTGCCAAGATTGAAGGAAAATATTGTGGGAATAACCGACCAGAGGGCAACTGTCAAAGCCGGGAAAAGAAATAGATGGGAAACACCGGTATTTCTTTTTAAATATGTGTATGATAATAATATGAGCGAAAATACTTGGGCATGATAAACACTATATGCAAAAAGTGCCAGCATACTGAAGGGAAACGGAATACCCATGAATTTTTCCGCCATAAAATTGAGCCAGGGATAGCCTAAAGAAAAAGCCACAGCCCCCATTAAAGTAGAAAGCCAAAATACTTCACCGTACGATGCATCCTCAATAGCCCAGAGAATGGGAACAAATCCAATCCACACAAGAAAATTAAAGCTGTACCCGGGATAGGCAAGGACAAGCATGATTGATGAAATCAATGCCAGGACAATCTTCAAAAAGACTCTTTTCTTTAAAATATCAATTAACTTCATCCTTTCCATTTTCCAAATCAATTAAATTATCTTACAATTCCGGTTCCAACCGGGATTTCTTAAACCTGTTGTAAAGATATACCGCCAGTATTGATACCCCAAATAAAAGATATCCCAGGGGTACTCCTCCCGCCATGGCAATGCCGATTTCCGATGAATGTATAAATCCGAAAAAAGAGCAGATTATCAGCGGTATTGTCCAGTAAAGGGCTTTTAAAAAATCCTTTTCAATAAAGTAAACAGCAACTGCCGTTAAGAACATTGCCGATAACAGGGGCCCCTCGGAAAAGGCAATGATTCCCTTCATGCCTGGAATTGTCTGTGCAATAATATCATTAACCTGCAAGGTGGTATACTTCCCCTTGGAGTTTATAAACATTCTTAAAAGACTCAATCCCCATGCGGCAATTGCCGGCATAAGGCCAAGCGCTATTGCCGGTGCGTGCATCTTCGGTGTTGTCTGAAAGGCCTGTGCTGTAATGACGACACCAATCCAGAGCAATATGGGATAACCCGCTTCTATGGGAATTAACCCTGCAATAACACTCATGAGCCCGGTGAAACAGATGATCGTAATAACCGCACCATTTATTATTGAATAACCTGCCCTGGCGCCAAGGGCCTTCCATCCGGGATGGCCTATATATACTGTTGTTGGAAATGGAGAACCGAAAAGTGAGCCAACCATTGTGCCAATGCCGTTCATTGCCAGGGAAGGCATCTCCCTGTAGGTATCGCCTGCAGCGCTGGCCGACTCAATGTTCTGAAGGGTACCAAAAAAACTCATAAGCCCCATTGGGATAGCCACGCCCAGGTAGGGCAATATCTCTTTAAAACCCGTGAATATTTCAAAAAAGGCAAATCCCGGAAGATAAAAGGATACACTCTCCGTTGATTTAACCAGGGCATTCTTGTCCATTGCACCGATACTCCATGCAATTACTGAACCGATTATGAGCGCATAGAGTCCGGCTGGTATTTTAAAGGGCAGCTTGGCATGGGAAAAGTATTCCATCAGTATAATTGCAAGTGGTATAAAGGCTATTATGGGTTTGTCCCATATGGGCAGTGTATGGTTAAGCGCAATAAATACTATGGCGATGCCCGCAAGCGTGGAGAGAAGTGCAGCCCTCGGTGAAATTGCACGTATTTTACCCCCGATAAATGCACCTAGCCCTTCAAAAACACCGCTTATAAAACAGCATGCCACCCCAACCTTCCATGCCAGGTTGGCATCCTTTGTTTGTATAAAAACAGGCACAATTATAAACGAGAAGAACGCAAAAAGGCTCACCGTGTTAATACCGTAAGGAAGTGCCGTAACATCCAGTCTCTTTTCCTTAATCGCAAGCTTTCTCGCCTGTATTGCGTAAAAAATATTTCCCGCCAGGACAGAAAGTGCCGTACCGGGCAGTATCTTGCCAAATACAAGCTCAGCGGGCATTCCTATGCCCAGGCACAGGCCTGTTATAATGAGAAGGTTAACAAGGTTATCTGTAAAGAGGCCAATAAAGCCATCAATATCTCCCTTAACAAACATGGGAAAATGAAAAGAACCGTTTTTTTC
>JBHPHB010000152.1:0-7287 GCA_042569985.1 Spirochaetota bacterium
GACTTGAAATTATTAAGTTTTTATAATCTTTTGGTCTTTCATGATTTTCGGTTTTATTTGATTTTAAGTGAGGGAATATGGTTGAGATAAAAAAAATAAAGGCCCTTTCAGATGAAGAGCTTGATTCACTGTTTAACAGGTTCGGTGAAGATTTTACTTCCATAATGTTAGATACGGTTGTTCCCATCGTTAATGATGTAAAGAAAAATGGGGATAAGGCAGTTATAAAATATACTGAAAAATTTGACGGAGTTAAGATTAATAACCTTCTGGTAACGGAAGAGGAGATTGAAAAGGCATATGAAAATGTACCAGAGGACATTCTAAATGCATTTTTAATTGCAAAAGAGAATATTGAAGAATTTCATCTCCATCAAAAGAGGGAGAACTACTTATATACAAGGGAGGATGGTATAACTCTTGGTGTGAACCATCAGGCAATAGAGAATGCGGGGATCTATGTCCCTGGGGGGAAGGCTTCCTATCCTTCATCTTTATTGATGGGTGTTATACCTGCAAAAATTGCCGGGACAAAAAATATTAGCATAATTACTCCACCTGGTAAAGATGGTAAAATATCCGATTTAATATTAGCCCTTTCCAGGATCCTTGGTGTCAATAAAATAATAAAATCTGGCGGCGCCCAGGGTATTGCAGCGGCAGGTCATGGAACTGAAAGTATTGCAAAGTCTGATATTATTGTTGGCCCCGGAAATATATATGTTACAGCAGCGAAGACATATCTTTTTAGCCTTGGATTGATACAGATAGATTCAATGGCGGGCCCAAGTGAAGTTTTAATTATAGCTGACGAAAAGTCCAACCCACAGTGGATTGCGTATGATATGCTTTCACAGGCCGAGCATGATGAGATGGCCATGGCAATACTTGTGACAACATCCAAAGAATTAGCCGAAAAAGTGAAAGATGAAATTGTTAAAGATATTGAAAGCGGGGAAGGAAGGCATGAAATAAAAAAGACTTCCATATCAAATAATGGCCTCATCCTTCTTGCAGATGATATAGATGAAGCGATTGAATTTTCAAACAAATTCGGACCTGAGCATATGGAATATATGGTGGATAAACCCCTTATTCATTTGAATAATATTAAGAATGTGGGCTCTCTTTTTCTTGGGAGGCATTCTCCTGTTGCAGTGGGGGATTATTTTTCCGGAACAAACCACATACTTCCCACGGGCGGTGCAACCAGGTTTTCATCGGGCACTTCGGTGGAAACGTTTCTTAGAAGGACCACCGTCCAGATGTTTACAGAGGAAGCTTTGAAAAAAGCAAAGGGGCCCATAAATACAATGTCAACGTATGAGGGTTTTGATGATAAACACGGAGGTTCAGTCAATATCAGGTTAAAGGATTAATGATATGCCCGAGAATAAGTATGACTTGATAATAAATAAGGGTTTTCAAGGGGGGTTTGAAACTAAGTCCCTGGATAAAAAGGATTTTATCAGGGAAACGTCAACGCTTTTTAAAAAGCCTAAAAAGATATTTTTGGGGCTGGGTGATTTTTTAGAAATTGGTGACTATAACAGGCTGCTTGATTCAGTCTTTTTTGACAATAAGAGTTTAAAGCTTGAACATATACTGGATGAATACAACAGGAAGATCGCTGAAAAGGAAAACATACCCTTTTCATTTTTTAAACTTGCTGTATATTTTCCCGATTTTTTATTAAGGGATGTACCAACCTCATGTATCTCCGATATTGGCCGAAAGGCAAGACTTTTCCCCGGCTCTGAGACATTTGTTAAATATATAAAAGAATATGACCCCATGGTTTTAACTGCCATTGTCCAAGAGATGGCTATAGAATTTTTAAGGAGGATGGATCTTGGAGAGGAGAATTTAATATCCACCGTTTATAAAATCAGGGATGATAAAAATTATAAGAATGTATATGCCGGGGATATAGAAAGGTACGTATCTGGAAACAGGAAGATCCTTGAGATTAAGGAAATCATGAGTAGAGAGTCCCTGAGTGAAGATGATGTAGTGTATATTGGATGCGGTGAAGCAGGAATCAACACCTTTTCCACAATTAATTCCATTGCCTTTAACCCGCCTGAAAGCATAATTCCCGAATCCAGAATATCATTATATGGATCTTCCCTGGAATCGCTGCTTGTTCTTTTTAATTTCGAGGGGGAGTTGGAAAAGTTTATGTTTTCCGAAGCTGTTGAAGAATTTCTTCCCTCATTGGTTGTTTATTCGGAAGTTAATGAAAAATCAAAGGAATTGATCGACATTGAATTATCTCACCGCCATCTCCAGGCCAATATTATTGGCCAGAGGATTGAACATTCTGAGAATAGTTTTGAATCGGTATTAAGAGAAATTGATGTTGCCTTTGGCGGAGCCTCATATGATATTAATAAAGTAAAAAAAATGATTGTAGACCGGTTAAGCTCTTTCAGGGAAAATCCTCTTGAGCTCATTGTAAAAATCTATGAGATTGCCAAAGAAAGATACAAGCGTTTCCCCACAATATGAATATATATTTGTAATTTGACTGGTAAGCAATGAGTAGAAAAATTAATGTGATTCAAGTCCGCCGCATACATTGACTGCCTGGCCCGTCATATATGCCGCATCTTTTGATGCCAGAAAAGCCACAGCCCCGGCAATATCTTCGGGCTTCCCAACATTCATAATTTTTAATTGTCTCGAATCAATGGCTATGTCAGCAACCATTTTGATTGTACTGCCCCTGGGAACGTCCATGGCTTTGTCTCCCCGATGCCAGATGGGAGTATCAATGAGCCCCGGGCAAACTGAATTTACAGTAATATCATATGGTGCAAGCTGCATTGCCAGCCCCTGGGTGAGGCCAATTAAGGCACTTTTTGATGATGCATATGCCAGGCTTCCTCCTCTATTGGTTTTTCCTTCTACTGAGGCTATGTTGATAATCCTTCCCATCGTTTTATTTTCAATCATATTGGATGCAGCCCTGCGGCTGATAAAAAAGGGGCCCTTAACATTTACGGCATATACCTTATCCCAGAGTTCCGGGCTAACTTCATCAAACATGGCATTGGTATCTCCAATGCCCGCGCAGTTTACAACTATATCAATTTTACTGAATGATTTAAAAAAGGAAAGAGATAACCCCGTTCTTGTCTTGGATGCCGGAGATTTTATGATGGGATCTCTTTACCATACAATCTCCAGGGAGTATGCCTTTGAGCTTCAGATGATGAAAAAAATGGAATACGATGTTATCACTCTGGGCAATCATGATTTTGATCTCATGCCGGAGGGCCTTGCTGAGACTCTAAAGGCCGGCATAAAAAAAGGAGGATTTCCTAAAATAGTTCAATCAAATATCATTTTCAGTAAAACCAGCAGTAAAGATGATACACTTGAAAAACTATACAGGAAGGGTATTATTAAGCCATATTCATTGATAAAAAGAAAGGGAATAAAAATTGGAATTTTCGGTATTCTTGGGAAAGGTGCATCAGAATCTTCTCCCTTTATTAAACCTTTAAAATTTGACAACTCCATTACCGCAGCCAAAAGAATTGTTAAGATACTAAAAGACAAAGAAAAAACTGATATCATAATTTGCCTTTCCCACAGCGGTATATATGAGGATAAATTAAAATCGGAAGATGAAATCCTGGCAAGAGAAGTAAATGGCATCGACATAATAATAAGCGGACATTCCCACCAAAAACAGATAAAGCCTCTTTTCATAAATAACACACTCATTGTTCATACAGGTCATTACGGCAGGTACATTGGAGTGCTGGACATCCTACAAAATAAAAATAAAGTGGAACTCTCCAATTATAAATTACATAAAATTGATGATACAATTAAAGGAGACCCTGCAATTGGCTCTACCATAAACTATTACCAGGGAGCAGTTAATATAAAATTTCTAAAATATCATGGAATTGGATTCATGACCAGGATTGCACATACCGATTTTGACCTCATATTAAAAGAGGATGAATCCAACCTGGGAAACCTTATTGCTGATTCCATAAGATCAATTTCCAATAGATATGTTTATGAACAAAAAGACCCCCTGTCAAAAGTGAGAATTGCCATCGTATCAAACGGGACTATCCGTGCAAATTTACTTAAGGGTAAAACAGGGAAAATTACCGTTACTGACCTCTTCAGAACAATACCTACGGGCATTGGCATGGAAAATGAAATTCACAGTATGGGTAATCCCATTCTGACTTTTTATTTAAATGCCGCGGAAATAAAAAAAGGCCTTGAAATAATAACATCGGTTTACCCCATTAAGGGACCCTCATATTTTCTGCAACTGTCCGGTGTAAAATTCACATATAATCCCTACCGGATGATCTTTGACAGGGTAACAGACATCCTGCTTGAGGATGACAAAGGAGATTTTTTACCTCTTGACTATTCCCATTCGAATAAGAAACTGTACAGGGTTGCTGCTAATTCCTTCAGCTCTTTCTTCATTAATCGGCTCAGCAAAGAAAAATTTGATTTTTTAAAAATTATACCCAAAGACAGAAATGGCAATGCAATAAATAACCTGGCCTCACTTCGCGTAGATATCAATAAAAATAAAGAAGACATACAGGAATTAAAAGAATGGGTTTGTTTTCTAAAATACCTTTTAAGCTTCCCCGATATTAATAAGGACAGGTTTCCCGATATCCCCCAAAAATACAGCGGGAAACTTGGAAGAATTGTCAAAAGGGCAAGCTTAAATCCCCTGTCATTATTAAAGAGAGGGTCTTACCTTACATGGTTAGCTTTTACTGCAGTTATTATTTCCTTAATTATTATGGGTGTAATAATATTTTTTGCAATTAAATTTAAAGGGACAATCGGGAACTACCTGGAGATTATAAAAAATATTTTTAAACATACTTCTTGATATACCAGTAAAGTATTTCCCGAAGAATTTCTCTAAAGACAGGATCTTTCTCCATTGAAAACTGATCAAATAAAGGGATAACGGCCTTTTTATCATTAAACTTTTTAATAGTATATAAAGCGGAAGACCTGACATATCTTTTTCTGTCATTCCTTATAGTTTCTAAAAGAGTCTGCAAAACCAACCGTGACTTATAGTTTCGAAGTGAATAGCATATTTCGGCTCTTACTCTGAAATCTCTATCCTCTAAACCTTTGACTAAGACTGATATCCCTCTATCCTCTTTTAGATATCCAAGGGCATAAGCTGACTTTATCCTTAATAAAGGGTTTTCATCATTCAGCAGGATTTTCCTCAGCCCTTTAATGTCACCCTGCTTCTTCAACCTGATAAGGGTTTCAATAATTAAATCTTTGATATTATCAACCCCTTCAACATATAACTGATTTGAAAGGGCATAGGCAGAATTTTTATTATTCAAACTATGGAGGGTTTTTACCGTAGTATACCTGATGTTTTTATCAATATCACGCAATGTCTTAAGAAGAACATATAATGATTTTCCATCCTTAAAACCACCTATAGTCTCAATTGCCTTTACCCTCACTTCATTGTTGTCATCACTTAAAGCAATATTTCTTACCATGTAAATAGAATCTTTCAACTTGTTTTTTAATATGCACTTAAGAGCATAGATCCTGATGGATTTATTTTTTTCATTAAGCAGGTTCTTTAATAGAGGATAAAAACGCTTATCATAAAGATAAAGCATTGCTTCCAGGGAATAAATTTTATGAACAGGATTGGGGCTTTCAGCCAGACCCATAATAATTGGATAGATCCGGTCATTACCCCTTTTCTCCAGTACAATTGCAGCTGCTTTTCGAACTTCATAAAAGGGGCTTTTTAACTGTTCCGCAAGTGGAACTATCATTCTCATATCATTCAAATCGGAAATATAATTTATGACCCGCTTTTTCAATTTATAATCTGTGGTTTTTTCCAGAATTTTCAGCCAGGTGGTTATAATTTCATTTTTGGAATATATTTTTAGAATATCAATTGCTCTTTTTCTCTTTTGGTTTTCACTGTTTTTTATAATAAAACCCCTGAGCATATCAATAATTTTAAGGGGTTTGTTTTTTCTGATATAATTAATGGATGTCTCAATTTTTTTTTGATCATTACTCATTAGATCATCAAAAATATTATCAATGGTTATTTCCTGGGCAAAAAGTGCAGATGAGAATATTAAGAGGACAAATGTCGCTATGAGAATTTTTTTTACCGGCTCTTTCATTATTATAACAGGCCTTAAACTGATTTTTATGTAAAATATAATTGGATCAATGAAAATTTCACTGCCGTAAAATACTAAAGGCGACAAAAATTAATGCCGCCTTAAATTTGTTAAATAAATAATACTACGGTGCAATTAAATCAAACTGGCTTCCTTCAGCATTTCAATACACCATTCAAGTATATTTTTCCGATTTCCTCAATTACCCCGTTCTCAAGAATGTTTTTTCCCTTTGAATCGTATTCAAAAATCAGATACATTAGTGCACCCACTAAAACCGATGCACTGATACTGCTATTCAAATCGGAATTGTAAAATCCCTTTTCCACTAAAAATTTAATATCAATGGTAACTAAGCTTTGAACTTTTGCCACCGTACCATTTACTCTTTCAATAACCTCTTCATCAATTCCCGCAATCTGTTTATATATTAATTTCATCACAATGGGCTCATCTGTGAGAATTGAAATACATGCCTTGATTCTTCTGCTTGAAAACTCTAATATTTGTTCCTGTGAAGGATTTTTATCAAAAAATTCTGTTAAGTCATCATAGTCAAGTGCGTCTTCTACCCTCTCAAGTACAGAGTCGAGCAAAGCATATAATATCTCTTTCTTGTTACTGAAGTATTGATAAACGGTTCCCCTGGCTATATTCAGCTTTTCACATACCTGTCCAATATGTGTGCTCTGGAATCCCTTTTCAATGAACATCTCTTTAGCGGTATCAATGATCTGTTTTTTTCTTCTTTCACCTTTTGGTGGCATACGATTTACCTCATGTATTTATCTTGTTTTTAAGAAAAAAAATATGTTACAATAACTATCTGGATCTTTCCGAAGATTTCCTCAAAATTGAAATCTCCTTCTTAATAGAATTTAACGCATCCCTTAGCTCTCTAATTATAATATCAGCTCTTTCCTGTAATTCTTTACTCATAATCATTCCCGTTCAATATTATAGATAAATCATGTAGGCACCATTTATCATTTAATTTATATATCGAACTAAAATATTATTAGCTTAATCTTAAAAAAGCCTCCAATTCTGATTATTAATGGTGAAAAAAATGCATATATTATACACTAAATTT
>JBHPHB010000153.1:0-7285 GCA_042569985.1 Spirochaetota bacterium
ACCTATGCCATTGATAAGACTAATAATAATTATAACATGTATTCCTGGAGACAGGGGCTTGCAGAATCTGCGGCAAACTCAATTTCAAATAATTCCACAGAAGTGTATCTGCCTCGGGGGCCTTTTGATGTATCAATAACAATGAGGGACGGTGAAGAAACTGCGAAAAAACTTGCCCGCACATGGGGGCTTGTTTCTGAGAGAGATAAAATTTTTACTCAATCTCCAGACATGGGTGACCTTTACGTCAATTTAATCCGCCTGTGCTACCTGACACCTTTTTTAGAAAAAATTCTCCCCATTGCCCTGTTCCTTTATAAAATAGTGGGCCGCTTAGGGCAAGCATGGGTAAGACGAAAAATAAAATCTATGAAAATATAATATTTATTTACCCTTAAGTGTATAAACTCCATCCCAGTTCTTTGGCGGAGGCTTTTTCATGTACTCCTTACACCGGTCTATATATGTTAAACTGGGCTGATCATCATCAATAATTTTCAACCCTTTCCTGAAATTTGCCTGGGCTGCTTTCCAATCGCGGTTCTGAAAAGATTCCAGCCCCTGATAATATTTTTCCATCATATCATACATTCTGTCGGGAAGGGTCCCCTTTCTGCCAAGGAGCTCATAGATCCCAACGGGCTCTTTTTTACCCATAACCCTTATTACATCCAGCTTTCGGCCCTCAATTTCATCTTTCACAGCCAGGTATGTTGTTTCACTGATCATGGCATATGTATTGTAATATTTATTTGCTCCTTCAAGCCTTGAAGCAAGGTTCACTGAGTCACCCATGGCAGTATAATCCATTCTGCTCCTGGAACCCATATTTCCCACAACGGCAATTCCAGAGTTAATCCCCATCCTCACATATAGTTCATCCCTGCCGGCCTTTCTCCATACTTCCTGCATCTCGCGGAGTTTCTTTTTCATGTCGATTGAAGCAAGGCATGCCTTAAGTGCATGGTCATCAAATGCCTGGGGAGCGCCGTAGAACGCCATGATAGCATCACCCTCATACTTGTCAATAGTGCCGTCATAGGATAAAATTATATCGGTCATCTCAGATAGGTATTCATTAAGAAGTGCCACAAGATCAGGTGGGCTTAGCTTTTCAGAAATTGTAGAGAACTTAGCAACATCAGAAAAAAATATGGTCACTTCCCTGTTCTCGCCACCAAGCTCAAGAGATTCAGGGTCTGCAATGATCTTATCAATTACGCCGGGAGCAAGATAACGCGAAAATGCGCTCTTAATAAACCTCTTCTGGTTTTCCTCGTTCATAAATTTAATGCCGGCAATAACTATCGACGGGAGAAATACGGCAAGGGATATTCCAAGCTGGTCCAGCCATACTTCAAAAATAATAAATATCAATGCCAAAATAATGTTTACTGAAACAAAAATCGTGCCAATAGCCAGAAGTGACTGACGGGCATCGAGCCTCTGAATAAAAAATCCGATTGCCAGGGCCACTACGAGTATTATGGGAAAATTAAATAATTTGCCGATTTTCTTAATAAATGCATTATTAATAACAGTATTAACAGTATTGTGATAAATACCCACACGCGGATAATCAGGACTCAGTGGTGTAACGCCCATATCCACTACTGCTGTTGTAGTAGACCCCAATAAAACTATGTGGTCCTTTAGCCCCTCCAGTATTACCAGCATTTTCATATCATTTAGATCTATTCTCCAGTTAGCCAGGTGCTTAACAAAATTTGCCCTTCTCACACTCCGAACTCCCAGGAGGTTCTTATTCAATATCATCAATTCATTTTTCATAGTTGATGTTTCAATTGGACCCTTGGTGCCTTTTAATTTTTTCTCCACACTTTTGATGCTGTTTTCATAGACCTTTATAAAGCCTTCTTCAATTTTAATAATCTTTTTTAACAATTCCGAAGACTTCTTTAATTTTGCACGCTTTACACTGGGGTCCTTTGATTTCATGTAATCAATTGATACTTGCTCAATTTCATCACTGAGGTTACTAATTTCAACATTCCCTCCACTTACTCCAATTTCATCAAAAATACCATAGAGCCTCTTGGCAACTCTATCATCATTTGCTATTAGGTTTGAAAGGGGAACATGATAACCAAATGTTTTATCCCATTCGCTTGTACCAGCCCAGTTAACAAGTATCATTCCCTTCTCGTCAATGGGTATGATTATATCCTCAATTTCCTGTGAAATAGGGTGAAGTGCCTTTTTTAATACAATTTTATCACCGGGTATTACCCGGATATTTTCCATTTTCACATCGCAAATTTTTAAAATCATTGCCATTGAAATATTAAAAAACAGCCTTCCCCTAAAATATTTAACCAGCTGAATTTTTCTAAAAGTTCCATCAATATCGGTATGCCTGTCGGTGAAACCATAAAAATAACCAGTTTCCATGAGTTCCGGAATGGGATAGGATATTTCAGTAATGCTGTCATCGGAAAGGCCCTTGAAATTATTTTGTTTACCCTTTGGAATTTTAATACTTGCCTTCTTGAGGAACCTCTTTTTTGCTTCTATGAACCTTTGAAGCTTATGCCTTTGCATTTCTTCAACAGTTAAAGGGGCCTTGTTGAACTGATATGCAAGGAGGGCACGGCCCATGTATGCAACTCCACTGGCAAATATCTTATCGTTATTCCTTACAATTGATTCAAGATCGGCCGGGCTTAGCGGTACTCCCTGCCCTGCCATTTTTTGAAGCTGCTTTAAGTTATAGTCATCAATCTGCTGGGGTGATTTATCGGGAAAAATAATATCAAATACTGCCAGTGAAACACCAACCCTCCTGAGAGTTTTCAACGCAATCTCATAATAATCCCTTGTCCACGGGTACTGGCCGATAACAGCAATACTCTTATCATCCAAATCAATAAACCTGAGGCGATCCCACTCTTTGACAGAAGGCTTGATAGAAAAATTAATATCATAGAGTTTCAAACCAAAAATCTGGTAGGTATCGGAAAAACTGAAACCAACTATAATTACAAAACAGACAAATGCAATTATCATTCCCGACAGCTTACTCTTTTCAATAAATATATTTGCCCTTTCAATTGACTTTTCAATAAATTTTTTTATCATTTTTTATAACCTTCCTTTCAATAATTTTCCTTCATTGATATTTATTGGATTAGAATAAAAAAGCCTCCTAAGATAAACACTTACGAGGCTTTCAGATTAAAAAGAAAAATCTATTTCATACATATGAATACCTGTTGAATAAATGGCCTGATACTTTTGCATAATCACAAATTTTGCGAAATTAGAAGACATACGTTGCTGTTAAAAAGAGATAAAATGCCCTCTGGTAAATTACTTGCTACTTTCCGGTTACATTTGACATTATTTCAATAAGCTCTTCACCGCTGATAATATCCCACTCACTGCCGTCATAATCCATAATCCTCCTGGCAGCACAAACCCTATAGGCATATCGATCGGTACCAAAAATAATGTATAGAAGTGAATCACGAAGTTTTAAATGACGGACCACCATATTTGCAATTACACCTCTCCTCAATGGAGATTTTTCATCAATATCAGTGGATCTTAATACACCGAGTTTTTTAAGTTTAGATACATCTGTTTTGAAAGCACCGGGGGTCTTATCCATGGCCATCATAAAAAATTTTACAGCATCCCCATTGGTAGCAATTTTTTTATTCCCAAGGTCATTTATATACTGTAAATTTCCAACACCCTGTGAAAACAGGGGAAGCGCTATTAAAGTAATCATTAAGATAGTATAATAAATTTTACTTCTCATAACTTTCTCCTTCTACAACTTTACATATATTCTTACTAATTTCTTATATTTACCATAATAAAGGATGATAAAATACTTTTCTATTAAATACCAATATATAAAATTTAAAATTTCTTTGCAAATCTTTTTTGATTATGTGAGTTTCATATTTATTTATGTCACATTGCTTATTGTTTACAATAATTTCCTTGATTTTAAATTCTAATAGATTAAAGTACGCGAAGATCTTTTTGTTCACAAAAGATTTTTATTGATAATATTTGTATGTCCAAAATGGATTCGGCCTGCGAGTATGAATATAACTTGCAATATGCACATATTGCTTAAGTTTTTCCGGTATAGTTTATTTTACATACTAAAATTACAATTTAACTTGACAGCTGTCAGAATAGTTATAATTATCTTCAAGATTTAACATGCACTTATAATGGAGATAACCCTCGTTGCCCTCTCATTACAGGAGAGGGCAACGCGTTTCGGCACATCTACCCCAAGGGCACTTCTTCGCTACGCTCAGGGGATGTGCCTGCCATCAACCTCCTCGTTAGAACGTGGGGTTGGGGGGTGAGGTCATAAATGAAAATATTCCTGATAATATATATTACCATGTTTCCCTTACTCTTCCTTTCCGCATGCTCGGAAAGCTCTAAAAAGAAGTCCGCCCCAATCCCTGTGGAAGTTACATTCTCCGGAACCGGTGAAAAGGGAATTTTCGACCCATCCCTTGCCGAAGACCCTTCAACGGGAACTATATGGATGAGTTATTCCTCTGTAAATATTTCAGAGATGTGGGTTGACCATGATGCAATTACAACGCGCCTTGCATATTCAGATGATAACGGCCTGAGCTGGCATGATAATAACACGGCAATTAATATAGCAGAGGACTTTAGCAGTGCAGAGGGCAACGGCACATGGGCCAATGAGGTATCCTGCATTATATATGATAAGGGGGCGGCCCTCCCTTCTGAAAGGTGGAAAATACTGTGGCACCGGTACCTCTGGTTTAACAGGCAGCGGCAATTTGCATTTGGCTGGATAGCCATGAAAACCGCTCCTTCTCCCAACGGCCCATGGTCATCTGAACGGAAACTGTTTTCGGGAAGTGCCTATGATAATGTAACTGATACTATAATAGGGCAGCCCGAGGTGATGCTTGATAAAATGCACAGCGAACTCAATTCATGCGTCGCCTTTACCGAACCGGGGATGCTGTCAACAGACAATGCCCTGTACCTTTCACTGCTCTGCGCAGAGTCAAGTTCAACCGACGGAAAAATAGTCTTACTAAAATGGCCGCATCCGGACGGGCCATGGGAATACAAAGGGGCATTTATGACAAATAGTATTGACGGGCCCCTCATGGGATATGACGGATTTTCCGCGCCGGAAATGTTTGAAAAGGGGGGTGATTTTTATCTTATTGCTACTCCTCAAACTTCGGATAAGTACCTTGGAACATATATATTCGAAATTGAGGACCTTGAAACAGCGGCGATTAAACGGAACAACGGGGCCCCTGAAATATACTTAACTATCTTCGGCGTTGACGGAAGCCACAATGGGGCAGCGGGATATATCTCAGGCGCCTCTGGCAGCGGAATACTGTACAGTGAAGTAAATATCGATTCTGAACCCTTCATGTTTCAAATCTTCAGCAGCGGGATAAATCCATAATTGACATATCGGGAAAGGTAGTTGCAAAGCAATCTTTTGTAATTGAGCGGATTGCTTCACCCGCTCGCAATGACAGGTACATAATAAATTTTAATATATTGAAGTACCGGAAAATCTTTTAGTCAATAAAAGATTTTTATTGCATCAGATAAAGCCCATTATGAGACATGGTGGATGTAGTATTATGCACTGGTTTTTTAAAAAAATCAAAATCCCTTTAATACCGTTCAATCAGCCTGTTTTAGAACGATATCCTGAGAAAAGTCCGTAAGAACCCTTGCAGTCATTCCCCAGATATCAAACCCCATGTAATCATAATAATACATGGTATAATCTTTTGACATGAATACAACATCCTCTTTTCTTTCATAATCGAGGTTAACAAAAACTGAAAGGGGGGCTTCAATAATTTCTTCAATTTCATCCCGCGATACTTTATATTGAAATGGATAATCAAAGGACCCGATAAAAGATGAAACCTTAAAGCCTGCAGGTGAGATATAGTCATCAAACTGTCCCAGGAGTTCAATTTTTTCCCCGGGGATTCCTACCTCCTCCCATGTTTCCCTGAAAGCCGTTTTAATAATTTCTTTATCCTCTTCATCAAAAACACCTCCGGGAAAGGAAACCTGGCCTTTATGGCTCTTCACCTTTTCAGTTCTCTTGGTCAAAAGCACATAGGGAGAACCACCCCTGTTAAAGACAAGCATCATCACTGCTGCAGGCACAAGGTCAGGGTTATCAACTTTTATTATTTCCCTGTTATTGAGCTTATCTTTAACTGATTTTTTGAAGTGGATAAAGTCATTATTGTTTTTAAAATTTATATTCATGGTATTTTAGAAATTAGCCAATTCATAACCTTCAGAAAAACCCCCTCCCAACCTCCCCCTTATCAAGGGGGAGGTGGTTGAGCGAAGCGAAACCGGAGGGGGTTAAGAATCACCTTACATAATAAATATATTTCTTCACTGCCGATTTGTTACCGGCATTGTCCTTCATCTGTATTGTGATGAGATGCTTACCCCTGCCCCAGATTTTGTTATGCCTGAGAATCTCAATAAAGCCTTTATCCTGGTTATAGTCCCACACAACAGGTTTCGAATCTATTTTCAAGACAACAGTGGAAAGGTCAACGCCCGTACCACTGTCGGAAATATATATTTTAATGATGCTTTTCTTTCTAATCCTTTTCCTGTTTTGCCTGAACCGTATCCCCGGAGAAGAATCATCCCTTATGAGGAAAAAGCTTCCCAGTTTTCTGATCCTGGCGGAAAATTCTTTTGTTTTCGGATTATACTTATTTCCCTTAAAATGATAGTAGCCCTTTGAACCGGTATCCGCATAAATTCCAACCTTCTTATAATCGTCCCCGGTATATTTTATCCGCATTTCCGCCTGCTTTTCAATGCACAGGTTTGTTGGCCACAGGGTATATACCCTGCTTTTTACACTTAGGCCCTTCAGGTAAGTTTTGAAACTGGCATAGATTTCTAAGGATACCATCTCCCTGTAAAGAGCGGAACCGTCACCGAATTTGACACTAAATCTTTTATCCTTCGAGTTAAGCGAAAGTGCCTTTCCAGGCATGAGGTTTAATATTTTGGTTTTGAGAATTCCTTTCCACTTTTAAATATTGCCCTCATGGTTGACTTGTTACCGGCTGCATCAAAACATATTACCTTGAGGTTAACCACCTTTCCTTTCTTTTCTGTTTTTATTACACCCTTCTTGTTAACCCTTGAATAAAGAAAATATGTGAACCTGTTAAAATTTGATTTATCATAATCGTAATAAAGCCCCATCCTTCGGTTATATTTACGG
>JBHPHB010000154.1:0-7257 GCA_042569985.1 Spirochaetota bacterium
ACTATTATGTTTCTTTAACTGATAAAAAATTTTATAAAATGTAAAAATGCCCTTTCAGTCCTTATCAATTTTTTTTATTTTTATACTGGCCTTTCTTTGATAATCAAGAATACTCTCAATAATTGTATCAATTGATTCCTGGACCAGGTATTTCTTTTCATTTTCAAGTGTAATTACCGTATCCGGCCTTTCTTCAATGGTTTCAATATGGTCTGAATTTAGAACAAATTCGTCGCCGTTTAGCTTGTGAAGAATAATCATTGTTATCTCCTTTTTTTCTTTCGTTTTCTTTGAAGTGTTTTAAAGAAATCCTTTAATGAAATTTTTGCAACATATTTTTCAGAACATCCCGGTTCACTGCAATCATAAATGGGTATGTCCTGCTTGCCAAATAACTCTTCTAACCACATTTTCGCGGCAAGAAACTGGCTATTTGTATAGAAAACCCTGCTCCCCCTTCTAATCTCATATTCTCTTTTTTTTCTGGATAAATTCATATCTACCGTCTGAAATACACTGTAACGATTCAGCTTAATTAAACTGTTATAATATGCAACCGATTCCTTCGCGTAATATCTTGCGCCAAAACCAAGGTCATTCCCCACAAGCACCAGGGACCTGATCCTGCATCCCAAAGCTAATGATACGGCCTGGGTAGTAACGATACTGCCCGTTGCAACGAACCCTAAATCCTCCCCCGACTTTTCCCAAAGGACGTTATATTCAGGATTACTGAGCATCCAATTATAAAAACTTATAGCCCCCTTCCACTTCTTCAGGTTAATATTGGACATGCAGCTGAACGCAAGGAGGTGAATGTCTTTTGTGTCAATACTGCTAAAAAAATCAACGGGGATTGTTTCACAGGATATAACGTATTGAGGATAGATCGAGTGTTTAATTAATGGCTTAAGGGCCATATCAGTTGAAAGAATAATTATTTCATCCCTGTGCTGGTATTTTTTTAATAGGTCAAAGTTCTTATCAAGCGAAGGCCCGGCTCCCACAACAATAATTATTTTGTCTTCAAAATTATTTACAATTCTGCTTAACCCGCCATGTTGTTTTATCAGGTCTAAACTCTTATTCAAATTTAAACCAAAAGCCCTAAACCTTTCATCAATTATACCTTCATTCAGGTTTTTATATAATAACTCTTTATCAATCATTTTTAGAACGGCATTATTAGAATTGAAAATAATTTATGTGAACAATCAATTGTGATTCCGTAAAAAGCTTTGTTAAAATCTTAAATCTGAGATAGTGCGGGTTTTGGTATATCTATAAAATCCCAATTCAGGAATAGATATTATGACATTACTTCTCAATAGAAGCCGGGGGGCCTTTGAGAAGGGTCGTGACATATTTTACCAATTCAACATGGTCAATATCAATTGGGTCAATAGATTCCATTAACCCGATAAAAAACACCACTGTTTGAGCAATTCTTGCCAAATACTTTGGAGCTAAATCAGATTTTCTTCTCGCCCTATCGTCCCCCTCTTTTCCGGGAATAATACTGAAATAAAACATTCTATGCCTGTGGAAAAACTGCTTAATTATTTTCATTATCTTTTCTTCCTGAAAGGCATATAAAATTAAATTTATTATAATTTTTATATTCTTTTTATCCAGAATAAAATTCTCCACACTCACCAATGCCGAAATAGGTGCAATTGATTCGGATTCATCACCCCACTCAAATATTGACCTGTGAGCATTTTCAAACTCATTGAAAATATCCTCAATGAGTTCTAAATAAATATCTTCTTTCGTTGAAAAATAATGGAGAATGCCGCCCTTGGAAAAACCGGCCTCATCAGCAATATCCTGAACAGTAATTTTCGAATATACGTCGATTTCCAAACGCCTTTTAAGTGCTTCAATGATCACCTTTTTTTTCTTTTTAACTTTCTCTTCTTTTTTTACCATCATTGGTAATATATCTCCAGTTTTATTTATTTGTCTAATTCTGTTATTTGTATACTTATAAATCAAGTATTTTATATAATATTCAATCAAAATAAAAAATATTTATGAGAGAGTTGATATATTCTCTACTCAGCCCCCCCCAGAATCCCCCAAAGTGGTACTTAAAAGTTGTTTTGACATATATTTATAGCCCCACCTCCGGGCAAAGGCAAATCGGCACATCTACCCCAAGGCACTTCTTCGCTTCGCTCAAGGCGCTTTGCCTGCTTTTCCAGCGAAGCTTCCCGAAGGGCCATCAACCTCATCCTGAGAATGTGGGGTTAGGGGGCTTAATAAAAAAAAAGTTTCTAGACTCTATAAAAAAAAATTGATGACACAATATAATAAAACTGGAACATGAAGCATAAATTATAGTTACAAGTAAGATTGGAGTTTTAAAAAACATTTCCATGGAAACAAAATATATATCAAAATCTGAAGAAGAAACCATAAAAATCGGTATTAAATTGGGGGAAACCTCTAATGGGGGCGATTTATTTGCACTTTATGGGGATATTGGAACGGGCAAAACCGTTCTATCCAAGGGTATCGCAAAGGGATTGGGAATCGAGGAAGATGTTACCAGCCCCACCTTTACAATGCTGGAAATATACGAAGGTATAAAAACCCTGTACCATTTTGATCTATATAGAATCAATAATGAATCTGAACTGGATAACCTTTTTTTTGAAGAATACTGGTTTGGGCAGGGCATATCTGTAATTGAATGGGCTGAAAGGGGAGGAGATAGGCTTCCCCAAAACAGGATTAATATAAATATTGAATCTTTAAACGAAACAAGCAGGAGCATAACAATTGAATACCCTGGTAATTGATACATCAACTAAGAATGAACTAATTGCTGTCTCCACTCCCGGTGGTGAGGTATCATTTGCCCAAAGTGTTAACAAATCTCATTCAGTGACACTCTTTAATAATATTGACGGGCTTTTAGATAAATCAGGAATAAAGATCAATGAAATTAACCTCATAGGCGTGGGTATTGGGCCGGGATCATTCACAGGTATAAGAATTGCCATAAGTACGGCACGCATGCTCGCACAAATCTTAAAGGTTCCGCTGGTTGGAGTTAAGTCTCACAGGATCTATGCTGTATCAATTGATGCTGAAATTGATGACAACATTCTAATAGCATTTGACGCAAAAAAGAACAGGGTTTTTGGAGCTCTTTACAAAGGAACATCCAATGCACTAAACCCCACTGAAATAATTCAACCCGGTGATTACACCATTGATTACATCCTAAAAGAGATGGATGGCAATAAAACCATTTCAACGGGAGACGGAATTTTAAAATTCCATGACATAATTTCGCAGAAGATTAAGAACCATGAAATTATTAAAAACTTTAATCTGTCCAGCGGTAAAACATCAGCATTGATAAATGAAATATATAACGGAGACCCCGGAAGTTTTGATGAATATAAAAATACATTGCCCTTTTATGCAAGAAAATCGGATGCGGAAATTTTAAAAAAAATCAATAAGAAATAATTATTGATCCATTTTATTCTTAATTTTCAGGGACTTGATGAGCTTGTTTTTATAGGCACTCTCCATTGGTTTTAAAATATCATAAAACCTTTTCATCTCTTCCTTCCTGGATGAATTACCCTCAAAATCAACACCAACATACAAAAATCCATCTTCGCTGGAATAGGTTGATTTAATTTCTCCGTATATTGTGATTGGAGCCTGCAGCCTGAAAACTATATCAAAGATAAACCCCCTGGCCTTCGTCATTGCCTGCATAAGATTTTTATCGGTAATCTTTAATTTTATCCCACCCCTGCTTATATCTACAATCTGCTGGTGGACCTGGATTAATTGTGAGTTGGCATCTCTTATCCTGTCAACAAGTCTAAAGGAGTGGTCCTTTAACTCTAATACCCTGTCTAACCCCAGTTCCTCACCCTTTGAAATTAAATTTATATAAGCAAAAGGTACAGTACTTTCAGACGGAGTTATATATATTATTGGAACAAACAAAACAGACTTATAACCCCTTTCCTGGTACTTTTTCATATACTGTTTAAAGTCGACACCTGCTAAATCCTTGAGATCAATAAAATCATCATTCAGGGGTTTATATGATTGGGGATCTGAAACATTGGAAATCAACAGAGATCTACCTGTTTTTTTCATCTCCCCTAAAATAATATCTCTATCATCAATGTTAAAAACATCGACCTTAACAATATCGCTCATTTTTGAATGACTTTGCTGAAACTGTTCAAGAACAACCTTTATGCTTGTTGGGATTTTATATCCCGAAACATCAATGTTATGCTGGGATATCTTAAAGTTAGTTGAAGTGACCTCATCGGGATCAAGTTTAAAACGGAGGTCCTTTCTCCCCTTTTCCGCGCGCCTGCACCCTATAATTTTACAATGAAAATACCCGGGCCCTCTCACCTCCAGGACTTCCAAATCTATCTCTATATATTTAACCGAAAGTCCATATATGCTTATAACATTATTTTCATCAAGCTCGTAAGTCGAATCTGTCACAACCATTACTGTATTGTCTTCAAAAAATTCATTAATTTCTATCTCATACCTGTCAACGGTATATCTGATATGAAGCTTTTTATTATGAAAATCCTCTTTAAGGACCTTAATTATGCCTTCAACTCCGTCAAATTTTTCAAATTCACGTTTTTTTCTTTGAGTAATATTATACAAAACAAAACCTCAATATCTTTCTTTATATTTTTTTAGCTTATTAATAGTATCGATTTCAATAAAAGTACTATTCAGATAAATAATAATATAGACATGTTTTTTTTCAAGGAAAAAAGATGGTTTTCCCCTATCTATACTAAAATATTTTTTTTATCAATATATAAAGTAAAATCAATAATAAATCACTTGACTCAACCGGCTGATCTTTTTCACGATATTATCTGGCAGTAAAATGGACATAATAAAGCAGGGAAACATTAATAAAATAATATGAGCAATAAACTTCCATTAGTTACAATCGTAGGGCGTCGGAATGTTGGGAAATCAACCCTTTTCAACACGCTCATAAAAGAAAAAAAAGCCATTGTTGACTCTTCGCCGGGACTAACAAGAGATATTCTTTCATATGAAGTAAAATATAAGTCCTTTTCTTTTTTGCTATCCGATACACCGGGCCTTGACCTCCCGGACTCATCGGAACTGAAAGATCCTATTCTGGAAAATGCAAAACAGCATTTGGAAAGGTCAGCAATTATAATTCTCCTTTTAGAGAATCCTGCGCCTCAATCATTTGACATTGATCTTGCCGATATCATAAGGAAGTTATCCATTCCAACTATTATCGCAATAAATAAAATGGATAATAACAGCTGCCTTGAGAACATGGTAAACTTTTATGAAATTGGATTTAATGAAATACTGCCTATTTCCGCATTAAGAAAGTTTAACCTGAACCTGCTGCTTGATGATATCACAAAATTACTACCTAAAAGCTCGGGTAAAACATCCAGTGAAGATATAAAAATATCCATTGTGGGCAGGCCAAATTCGGGTAAATCCACATTACTCAATTCATTTATGGGATATAATAGATCCATAGTATCTGAAATTCCGGGCACCACAAGAGACTCCGTGGATGATTACTTTAAGTTTCATGATAAAATTATTAAAATCATTGATACCGCGGGAATTAAGAAAAAGAGTAAAATAAAGGAAAACATTGAATTCTATTCCTTCACAAGGACAATTAAATCAATCGAGAATTCCCATGTTGTAATCCATCTTATCGATTCTGAATTCGGCATCACTGAAACTGATAAAAAAATATCAGACGAAATCGTAAAAGCCATGAAGCCCGTGATAATAGCCGTAAACAAATGGGACCTCGTTCAAAAGGACAGCAACACCTTTAAAGAATTTAAAGATAAAATTATATTTAAATTTTACAAAGCAATCGATTTCCCCATTATTTCAATATCCGCAAAGGACAAAGTAAGGATCCACAATCTCATAAATACGGCAATTAAATTAAAGGAAAAAGCAGCTATCCAAATTAACACTCATAAACTTAACAAAAATTTCTCACAAATTCTTAAATCGGGTAAGATACCAAAAACAAAAAGTAAACTAAAAATATATTATGCGGCACAGATTAATTCCTCTCCCCCGCAATTTAAACTCTTTGTGAATAATTCAGTATTATTTAAGAAGGATGTTTTACGATTTTTCGAAAAGGCACTCCAGAAGGCATTTGACCTGCATGGAGTTCCAATTTTATTTAGGGTGGAAGGGAAAAAGAAGTGACTAGATCTTAACCCTGCCCTCAATTGACTTAATGATAGTTGCGCTGTCTGCAAACTCCAGGTCTGAACCTACGGGAAGGCCATGGGCAATTCTGCTCACATTTATCGACAGTTCTTCCAGTATCCTGGCCAGGTATAAAGAAGTTGCATCTCCTTCGATCCTCGGGCCTATTGCTAAAATAACTTCACCAACTTTATTTTCCTTACACCTGTCAATTAATGACGCTATATTCAAATCCTCCGGGCCAATACCGTCAAGGGGTGAAATTACTCCCATGAGGACATGATAAATACCTTTGTATTCCCCGGTATTTTCAATTGTCAGAATATCCCTGGCATGCTCTACAACGCATATAGTAGCTGAATCCCTGGAATCATCGGAACAGATTGTGCAAATATCCTCATCAGAAATGCCGCCGCATTTCAAGCAGTGCTTTATATTTTCTTTAAGTTCGATCATTGACCGGGCAAGCTTTTCCACCTCCCCCGAAGCAAGATCAAGCATATGAAAGGCTAACCTTGATGCAGTCTTAACTCCTATACCGGGGAGTTTTGAAAACTCTTTGACTAATGACTCCAGATATTTTGACGGATTGTTCATTGATGTTCTGTTAGAATATCCCCGGCAAATCCATCCCGCCGGTTAATTTCATCATTTCACTCTGTGAATGTTCTTTTATTTTATCAACTGCATCATTCACAGCTGATACAACCGTTTTTTCAACCCTGCCCGCATCGTCTTCTTTAATTAAACTACTGTCTATATTGATGCCAATGAGCTTGAATTCACCATTGACCGTTGCTTTAACTAAACCATCGGGGCTCGACCCTTCCAGCACTGTGCTTTTCAGTTTTTTCTGAATACTTTTCATTTCCTTTTGAAGTTTAATCAAGTTGGCCATATCGCCTAAACCCTTCAGCATATCTAATCTCCTTTCTCAATTATTTTGCCTTGAAAGACATCCTTTATTTTTTTAACTGTTGCATCTTCTTCGCT
>JBHPHB010000155.1:0-7190 GCA_042569985.1 Spirochaetota bacterium
TTATATTATAACTGGGCCCGGAGAGGGTGGATTTCGGCATCTGCTTCTGAACAATATTAACCTTGAGGAAAAAGTAATTGCTGTAAAAAATCCTCCCTTTTCGGGAATCCCCTTCCCCTATGACAAGGATGATTTTAAGGGGCTAAAAAACAGGTTTATATATTATGAGTCAAGCAGGGGGTGTGCATTTAAGTGCACCTATTGCCTGTCATCCAGGCCTGATGAGGTTATTGAAAATAGGGCCATGGGGCAGGTGATGGAAGAACTTGAAAGTATAATGGCTAATTTCCCTGCTCAGAGTAAAGGGCATTCGGTTACTAAGGGAGGATTTATAAAGTTTATAGACAGGACCTTTAATCTGAATAAAACACATTACAGGCAAATATGGGAATTTATCATAAAGAATTATCATAATAGGGGCATGGAGTTTCATTTTGAAATACATCCAGAGCTCTTGGACAGTAAAGATTTCATTATTCTTGATAAATGCCCTCCTGACTTATTCCGCTTTGAAGTTGGCATTCAGTCTGTAAATTCCGGGGTGTTAAAGGAAATTAACAGGGACAGTCAGTGGACTAATATTGAACCTAAGATTCGAAGGCTCCTGGATATGAAGAACATTCATATCCATGTTGATATGATTGTGGGCCTTCCACTTGAGGGCCTTGCAGAGACAGAAAAGTCGTTTAATGAAATATACGGCCTCAGGGCCCACCATTTTCAAATGGGTTTTCTCAAAGTTTTACCCGGTACAAAGATGAGTAGTTGCTCAGAGCAATATGGCATGGAATATTCCAAAAATGCTCCATACAGTGTAAAAAGGACAAAGTGGCTCAGCGCAGAGGAAATTGAAAGGCTGGAACAAGTATCCAGGCTCATTGATATGCTTTATAATACGCACAGGTTTTTTGCTACCCTTAACGCGCTTGAGGAGCATTTCACAGGGCCTTTTGAATTATATAATTCACTGGCAAATTATATTGGGGATGATACCGGTAACATGAACAGGAGTTTTGAGGTTAATGCAAAATTAATAATGAGGTTTATAGATTCTGAGCTTTCAGAAAAGAGAGACTTTTTGATTGACTGCCTGAGATGGGATTATTGTAAAACCACGAGTTTGAATAAATATCCATATTTTTTAAAATCCCCGTTATTAAAAGAAGTTAAAAAGCATGGCTATAATTTCATTTCTTCACAATTAAGTGAGAAAGGTACATCAGATGAGGATACAAATGTTGACCGGGCAGAATTGAAAAAGGGTATCTTCTACGTGGCTTGCTCAGAGCAATTCAGGATTAATTATATGGATAATAAAAACAGCGCTGTTTTTCTACCCGGTAAAAGTATCATCCTTTTTAATACGCCGGGATTATAAAAGTTTATCTACCTTTTTGATTATTTTGCTGATAGAGCTTTTCTCCCTCTTTTTTAATGAAGCGCATGTAATTGCGTCTACACCTTCATAGGAAAACTTGAAATCTTCCTTTTTATTTGTTGTGAGAAGAAAAATAATTTTATTTTTATTTTTTATCCTTTTAATATTCCTTTTTACAAAGAGGTCTGTGTTCATACTGGCGTATAGGTCATCAAAGATTATTATGGCATTATATTTATCTTCATCAACATTTGAAAGTTTGAACAGGCTGTTTATTTTAATATAACACTTTTTTTTGTACCTTGTTAATATGCCCTCCAGAACTTTGTTCTTAAAGTCTGACCTTGTTCCTGAAATAGATATTCTGCATGAAGAACCGGGATTGCCCATCTCCCTTTGGGCAAGTTGTTTTTTAAATAGCCCAATACTGATGAGCAGAACAGATATACCAAATAATAGTGCAATTATTAAAACTGCTATGAGAATCTTTTTTATCGATTTTTTCATTGTGCTCTCCTAATCCTGTCGTTGATGGACGTACCTATGATTATTTTATTTTTCCTTCTTTTATTAGTTTCCCTATTCTATTGTTTAACTCGGATGTTTTTGCAGAGTTAATGTATTTCTTTTTTTTAACCATTTTTCTGAGGCTTTTAAATGTATTATAGGGAATATTTTTGCTCACCAGGTTTGATAGCCACGTGGGCAGATATCCTCCAGGGTCAGCATCGATCATGTAGGTCAGGTGGGTTTTGTTTCTTTCCAGGTATTTCAAAGTCCAGGTTATAAGGAGTGCTGGCATCCTGACGCGGCTCTTTTTACTTCTATAACTGTGCTTTATTCCCTTCACAATTAATACCAGGTATAAATCACCCTTTTTGAAATCAAAAGTATAGGTTGATTTTATTACTGCATCCCTGTCCGATACGGGCCAGGGAGCATAGGTGGCATTATAAACAATATAAGTGTAGCCGTTTCTTTTAAGGATTTTCGATTCAATGCAGTCCTGCAGCCATTCCGTGGCAGCTGGTATGTCCATGAGTACTTCGCCAATTACATCTATACCCGAATTTATTATGCCCTTTCCCATAAACATCTTCAGAGAACGGCCCTTAACTTCCTTTGTGAAAACGCTTATGCCTTTCTTTTTTTTAATGAGTTCCCATTTTGCATTTCCCTTTGATTTTACATGGGGAGTAAAAACCATGCATATTAATAAAATTGTTATTGAAGAGATTGAAAGCTTTTTCATATATAACATTGTCCCCTGGAATATTCTTCTAATGTATTCAGTTAGGAGAAATATTAATTCCACTTAAGAGGTCAAGAAAATTATTGTGAAAAAAAAGAAAAGACAGTTTTTAGAGTTAAAAGAAAGGTTCAAAGGGGAAGGTATCGAGCCAAAATGCAGTCATTTTGGCACATGCGGCGGCTGTATGTTCCAGGATATCTCCTATGAAAACCAGCTCCTTTTAAAAAAGGAATACCTGAATAATCTTTTGGAAGGCATAATTTCAGTGGACACTGTGCATCGGGGAAACCCCTTCGGATACAGGAACAGGATGGACATGGTCACTGCATTCGGTAAAGTAGGCCTTCGGGAGGCTGGAAGTTATAAGTTTGTCGCTGACATTGAATCCTGTGAGATTATGCAGGAGAGGGCAAACCTTATTTTCAGGAAAGCCAGGCCATTTTTAAAAGAGGCGGAGCAATATAATTACCTGAGGCACAGGGGATACAACCGTTATATTGTCCTGAGACAGGCAAAATTTACGGGCCAGCTAATGGTTAACTTTGTCGTTGCAGAGAGAGAGAACAGGCTGGATGATTTAATTAAGCATATAGTGGATGAAGTGGATTCAATATCCATTTTGTTTAATGACGGCCTTGCAGATTTGAATTTTGGAGAAGTGATTGAGGATATTAAGGCCGGTTTTATTGAAGAGGCCTTTGGCGATGTGCGATACCGCATAACTCCAAATTCTTTTTTCCAGTCCAATTCGGAGATTGCCCTGCAAATGTATAATATAATAAAAAAAAATGTCAGTGGCAGGGTGCTGGACCTTTATTCGGGCATTGGCAGCATTTCGCTTTTTGTTGCATCAGTAACTGAGAGCGTTAAGGGAGTTGATTCAATTAGTGAGTCAATTGAGGCTGCCAGGGAAAATCAAAAGATAAATAACATTAATAACGTCAGTTTTGTATGTGAAGACGTAAAAGAATTTATGAAAACAAATGATGAAAGTTTTGATACGGTAATTCTTGATCCCCCAAGGTCGGGCATGAACCCGAAGGTGGTTAATGCGATAAATACTATGGGAACGGAAAAGATTGTCTATATGTCCTGTAATCCTGCAGCGTTCAGGAATGAGCTTGAGGGCCTTGATAATTATTCTATTGAAATGATTGAGGCATTTGATATGTTTCCACAAACACCGCATGTGGAGACCCTGGCAGTATTAAAAAGAAAGTAAGCATTTTGCCGCAAAAAAGTATTACCAAAATATGGATACACCAATAAATTCAAATAAGTCATTGGCAAGAAGGGTTAAACAGCATGTTATCGCTGGGAAGCATCAATTCTTTGCAATAGTGCAGCCAGGCTTTGAAGTGGCCGTGAAAAAGGAACTCCCTGAAATTGGAATTGATGCTGTTTCTGAAATTGTGGAGGGAGGCATTGAATTTAGCTCAAAGCTTGAGGGCTGTTACAGGGTAAATTTATGCTCAAGGACCATAACCCGCCTTTTAATGAGGCTCATGAAATTTAAGATTTCAAGATTTAATAAGATGGGCCGCAGAGTTTCAAAATTTCCCTGGGAGCTCTATTTAAAGGCCGGTTCATCGGTTTCTTTCAGTATAAAATGCAGGCATTCAAAGCTATATCATACTGGAAGAATAGGGGATGAGTTTATTAAGGCAATTAGTGCAAGATTGGATGAATATAACTCTTCCGTTTCTTTTATTGAAAAGGCTGATGGGGAAAACAGCCAGGTCATTTTTATACGGATGGAAAATGATATATGTCAGGTGAGTATTGATTCCACGGGAAGGCCCCTATATAAAAGGGGGCATAATAAAAAGGTTACCCCTGCAACATTGAGAGAGACACTTGCGTCGCTCATACTTTTTGAGGCCCATGTATCATCTTATGATATCCTCATTGACGGCATGTGTGGTTCCGGCACGTTTTCCATGGAGGCCGCGGAAATTTATGCCGGGAGGATCCCCTCGGGTAAAAGAGATTTTGCCTTTATGAACTGGCCGTCTTTTAAGCCGGCTGCATTTAATTACTTGAAGAATAAACTACTGGAAAAGGAAAATGACCAAATACCCAATAGAATAATAGTAAATGATGTTGATAAAGATGCACTTTCAGTAGCAGGGGATAACCTCAAGAGTACGGGTTTATTTAATCTTTTTGATATTATGAGTGTGGACTTTCTCAGGGAGGAAATCCCATTTCCCCGGGATAAAAAATGTTTGATCGTTTTAAATCCTCCTTACGGGGGAAGGCTTCAAAAGAAAAATATTGATAAGTTTTACAGGCAGCTGGGCAATATAGTAAGGAGCAAATATAGGAATTGTGGTTATGCAATAATATCACCCGGCCTGGAATATGAAAAAATACTGTCGCTTAGATATGATAAAAAGATCCTTTTCATGAACGGGGGCATAAAGGTGGCAGTTATTATTAAGTATGCAATAAAATAAGGGGCAGTTTATTGCTTGACTTAATAGACTAAATGCAATATCATTAGTCTTGAAAATATTACAAAATATAAGGAAGTGTCATGGAACTATTTGATGGGTTTATTTCTGCCGTAGCCAGTGAATTTAAGATTAAGTTTGATAAGGATAACGATAACAGTTATTCAACAAAAGTAGACTTTCAGAACGGCCGTTCACAGAAGGTCCTTATTACTTTGAGGAAAGATGAATCAGGTGACAGGATAATATCCTATTATTCAATAATTGCTAAACTTAAGAGAGATCTGGCGGAATTGTTTAAATATTCTCTTCAAATGAATAGTACCCTGGACTATGGGGCAATTGCCCTTTTAAATGATACTCTCATTTTAAGAAATTCAATCCTTTTACAGGATTTGGATCCCATAAGGTTTATGAAAACCCTCACCTACATTGCCGCAAAGGCTGATGAACTTGAGGAAACCATGGCTAAAGATGATAAGTATTAAGAGCCCGGCCGGCCTATTTTTTGTTCTTAATTAAAAATATTCTGCAGAGATAATCCAGTTTTGACCTTAAAGTTTTATTGAAATTCTTATTAACTGCTGTATTCTTTTTAAATCTCCATGCCTCGTTTAATTTTGACAGGTCATCTTTTAATTGCCACTTATGGGTGTATGCTTTTCCTTTCAGGATTATAAGTGCTTTTTGTTCTGTATCTGTGAGGAAAGATATTTCTTTGATTCTATTAATAATATTTATATCGATTTTCATCGGATGTACTTGTGATCTTTCAATTATAGCTTTAATTTCTTTTACTTGTGCTTTGGGGTTTGTTTTCATTAAGAAATTTTTGAAAACAACTGAATTAATGAATTTGCGGTTTTTAATATTTTCAATGAAGGTTGTATTAACTTTATCTTTTGTAAGCTTTTCATATGCTTCATTGGTTACAGAGTAGTTCACGGCTCTGAAGACCTTCTGGTTAAAAACATTCTGCAGAAAAAAGAGGGAGGTAAAGCTGATTAGTCCTGCAATTATGGGAACTGTTATCCAACCCGATGCAATTTTCCCCAGCACTTTAAAGTTTATGTTTTTTCCTCCATAGAAAAAGCCAATTCCCAATACTCCGCCCACAACTACCTGCGAGCTGGATAAGGGCACAAGCGGAATTGATGGCAGCCCGTTTGAGGCAAGCCAGTGCTGCAGTCCCTCAGAAGCGAATAAGAACAGCACAAGTGATGATGACAGAACAACTACCAGGGCAGATAACGGGGTAAGTTTAAATATTTGGTTGCCCACTGTTGTCATAACTCTATATGAATATGTATAGATGCCAATGGCAATTGCTATGCCCCCCAATATAAATAACTGTTCAGCACCGGAAATGGAAATGAAATTTAGATCAATTGGTTTAAATGGAGCAACGGGCACAAAGACCCCCATGACATTGGCAATATTATTAGCGCCCAGAGAATATGCACCAAAGGCCCCAACAACAATGAGGCCGATTCGGTTGAAAACGTCCTGCCAGAGTAAATGTATCTTCAGCCTGTTTTGCAGAGTGTTTATAATGAAGTACAGGACCATGGCGAATACTGCTGCAAATAATGGTGAGAAAACCCATGCCATTATAATTTTAATGAGTGAACCATAGTCTGTAATTGAGCCGGAGAATATATTCCACCCGATTATTGCCCCAACAATGGCCTGTGATGTTGATGCCGGCAGTTTTAACCTTGTCATCCAGTATACTGTTACGGCAGCAGCCAGGGCTACAATAAATGATCCAGCAATCTCATTGACCGAACCCAGTTTACCCAGTGTATGGGCAGCACCGGAACCGGAAAGGCCAGCCCCCAGGATCACAAAAGCACCTGCTGTAATTGACGCGGTTTGAGCCCACGGCAGTTCCGAAGACATTGGCAGCATCATTTGCGCCAAGAGACCAGCCAAGAAATAAACCGCTAGATAGGTAAATAAGGATAACCATTGTTTTCAGCCTATACTATTCTTTTGATAGTAGCAATGGCAAGCCTGTCTCCAACCTCTTCAGACTTATCAGCTAAAATATCTATGTGCATAATGAAGTTTCGTAAATGCAGTTTGTGGCTCAGGTCAATAT
>JBHPHB010000156.1:0-7083 GCA_042569985.1 Spirochaetota bacterium
CTCCAGTATATCTATTTCTAATAATGTTTGACGATATGAAATGATAGTTTTCCATAAAGATTTTATGTCTTGGAAGACAATACTGCAGTGAGTCATTTTTTCTGAATCAAGTATTAACTCATTAAATTTTTTTGATAAGTTCTGACGAAATTCCTTGTTGCCGGTTCTTAACATCAGGTTTCTAAATTGCTCATTTATTTTCTTGTTTACAACATTGACAGCTTCATTGGTATGGCTGACAAAAAGTACTGTCTTACCTTCATGGAATAAATTTATCAATAGGTTTGAAATATATTGACTTTTCCCAGTACCAGGGGGGCCTGTAATAACAGTCAACTTATTTTGAAAAACATCCTTCAAAGCTTTGACCTGGTATTCATTAGAAGGAAATGGTAGAATTGGTGTTTTATTAATCTTATTACCTGAAGTCTTTTCTTCAAGAATAATTGAAAGAGCTGTTTTATCTAAATCTTTTTTACTTTTTAATTCCAGTAAATCACGCAGTAGACTAAGATTGTAATTAGAATTTTCACCGGCAAATATCAAACTTTTATTATATATACCAGGTGTCATGTTTTTTGAAATTCTATTAGAATTAGTTAACACATCTGGGTAAATTGGTTCATTAATTTGCATTTCAGACTCATTATTAATTACACCTAAACACTTATCTGCCAGATTAAGACTGTTTGTAATTTCGCTTTTAAATAATTCTTCAATGGATTGACTTATTGAAGCAATCTCCTCAGTACGGAATCCAATTGTGCTAAATGCTTGAATTCCACAGGTAGGGTATTGCTCATCTTTTTGGAGATATAATTTTTGATCATTATTAATAAAATTAACCTTAATCACAAAGAGTGGCGCTAAGCTATATATTTTCGTTTTTTCATTAAAATAGAATAGTATGGGATAACCATAATAGGCATCATATCCTTTTGTATTAATATATTGAGAAAATTTATTTAGTTTTTCATTTCCAGTCACCGGAACAGAATTTTCTTTTCTTTCAAAAATAAATTGATCCTCATCAAAGGGATAGAGAACAGCTTTACTCCTTACTTGTAGAGATATATCCTGCTCCAGGATGTCTTCATTTTTGATGCAATCATACCAATATGAAATTATTCTATTTAAAATGGACATATTCCTTTTTACCTATATTGTAGATGTGCTCAGCATCTCTGTCAAATGTCAATTAAACTTTGGCATATTTGCATTTTGCATTAAGTGGGAAACATAGCAAAAAGTAAAATATAATGATTAGCATGAAAGTTACACTTTCAAATAATTATTAGCTTCAACTACACATAGAATTAATGTTGACATCTTAAGAATATTTGTTCAGCATTGGAAATGATTAAATATTTAAAATAAATCATTCCAGATGAATAAAAAAGATAATAATTACAATATCAATAAACTAGACCTTGAGCCCTCAAAAAAGGAAGCAGTTACTACAACTGAAGGCCCATTACTTATAATAGCTGGTCCGGGATCTGGCAAAACCATGACTCTTGTTGAAAGAGTTGTATACCTCATAGCTGAAAAAAGTATTGAGCCGGAAAAGATAATGGTTTCAACATTTACCGAAAAAGCAGCACGAGAGCTGATAACCCGTGTTTCAAACAGGATATTGGAGCTTGATGTACGAGTTAACCTCAATGAAATGTATATCGGAACCATGCACTCTATCTTCCTTCGCTTGCTTGAAGAAAATCGTGAGCATACACGTCTTTTGAAGAACTACAGGATGCTGGATGACTTTGACCAGAAGTTTTTTATCTATAATGATTTATCCAAGTTTGAAGAAGTTGAACATTCCAGTTTAGTACTTGGAGAACATAAAAAATCTCAGTGGAGCAAATCAGAAAATCTTTTAAAATATGTAAATAAAGTTCACGAAGAAATTCTCGATTGTGATGTACTAATAAAATCAAATAACCCTGAAATACAGGCGGTTGGCAGGTTAAGTAAAGTATACGATAAATTGCTCCAAGAAGAAAACTGTCTTGATTTTTCAACTATACAGACTGAAACTTTAAACTTACTGGAAAATAATGATGAAGTATTAAAAGAAATACAGAAAAAAATTCAGTATATAATGGTTGATGAGTACCAGGATACTAATACGGTCCAGGAAAGAATTCTTTTGAAGTTAATGGATCCTAATTCAAAAAATATTTGTGTCGTGGGTGATGATGATCAGGGCCTGTATCGATTCAGGGGAGCAACAATTAGAAACATACTTGAATTCCCTGACAATTTCAAAAAAGGTGAATGCAAACAGGTAACTCTATCTACCAATTATCGCTCTCATCCCGATATAATTAATTTTTATAATAAATGGATGGAAGAGATCAATTGGTCTAAAGATGGAAAAACTTTTAGATATGAAAAAAAAATTCAGCCAGAAAAAAAGGATTTTATTGTTAATCCATCAGTAGTTAAAGTATCTTCAGATGGTGAACTTGAAGACTGGTATAAAGAAGTCTACAGTTTTATAACGGAATTAAAGAAAAAATCTATATTAGAGGACTATAATCAGGTTGCTTTATTATGCAAATCAGTTAAGGCAGATAGGGTAATTGGTCTTGCACATTATCTTGAAGAAAAGGGAATTAATATATTCTCACCTCGTTCTAATCTATTCTTTGACCGTGAAGAAATTCAGTTGCTCATGGGTGCTTTTATTTTTATCTTCCCTGATCTTTTCGAAAAACTCAAATGGAATAAAAATGCACATCTTAACATTTGGGAGTATTATGAATTGTGCAAAGAACTATTTGCAAATGAAATCCGAAAGGACAAGGAAAAGCATAAGCTTCTTTTGGCCTGGTGCAATGGAAAAGCAAAGACTCACTTAAATTATGACAAAAAGAATATGCATGCTGATTATGGTCTTTCTGCACTTTTATATGAACTTCTTCAGTTCCCAATGTTTTCAAAGTATCTTGATGTTGATCTCAATGAAAAGGTTTATAATTTAAGGTCCGCCTATAATATCGCACTCCTATCAAAGCTTCTCAACAAGGTTGAATATTATTATAATATAACAGTCCTTACATCAAAATATTATGTGAAGACATTGCGCGATGTTTTTAACCGTTTTTTCAGGTTCTTAATCGATGGGGGTATTGAAGAGTACGAGGATTTTGAAGAATATGCTCCTTCAGGATGTATTTCTGTAATGACGATCCATCAGTCCAAGGGCCTTGAGTTTCCTGTTGTATTGGTAGATTCATTAAACCTGGTACCCAGAAAGCAGTATTCTGATATTGATGTAGTTTTACAAGATAAATACTATCACAAACCTCCCTTTGAGCCTATTGAGGAGACAAAGAACTATGATTTCTGGCGTCTTTTTTATACTGCCTTTTCGCGTGCCCAGAATGTTCTTGTTTTGACAGGCAAAGAGAGTGAAGGCAGAGGACTTGCAAGGTTGCCGTCAAAGTATTTTGCTCCACTATATAACGAGGTCATTTCTTGGAGGGACAAATCCTTTAATATTAATAAATTAGATCTTGAAACAGTAAAGCCTGTTAACATTAAGCATGAATATTCTTTTACCTCCGATATACTTCTTTATGAGAATTGCCCCCGGCAATATAAATTCTTTAAAGAATTGGAATTTTCACCAGTAAGATCAGCAGCCACTATGTTTGGTATTCTTGTACACCAGACCATTGAGGACATTCACAAGAATATATTAAATGGAAATGAGAAAAAGGTCAATGACAAAAATATTACAGACTGGTTTAATATGAACTATACTGGCCTTATAAAGCAGTTTCATTCATATCTTGGTGAAGGGCAGAAAAAGGCAGCACTAATGCAGGCAATTAATTATAAGGAAAGGCACAAGCATGAATGGGACATGCTTAAAGAAGCCGAGGTTGATGTTTCACTTGTGAAGGATGATTATATATTAAAAGGTGTTATTGACCTCATAAAAGGTAAAAAAGAAACTGTTGAGATAATAGACTTTAAGTCAGAGCGCCATAAACCGGATGTGAATAATATTGGAGACCGTGAAAAACTTGATAGATATAAGAGACAACTTGAAATATATTCACATATTGTTGAAGAGAGAACCGGATATGAAGTTAGCAGGATGCATTTATATTACACTGGAGAGGAGTCTGGCAATCCTTATATTACTTATGATAGAGACAAGAAGAATATTGATAGTACTGTTAATGAATTTGATAAGGTTGTTGATCACATAGAAAATAAAAATTATGATATGTCAAATATTAAGATGTGTGAGAAGTTATGTAGTAACTGTGACATCAGGTATTACTGTCATTTTCAATAAATTTATAAATGGATAATGGAGTGTATATTAATGACTACAAAATACACTGAAGACAAACAGCAAAAACTGAATCTTAAGGTAAAAGAAAAAATCGATCGTGTTGAGGAATATAAATTTGAAAAGCTACCTAAACCCATAAGGGGTTATCCAGAACTCCATTGGGCAGGCAAAAGGTCTTTCAGGTCAACACTATTCTATCCAGCACAACTCAAGGAGAACCATGGAGAGCCAATTGAAAACTGGATGAACGAGATTTACTGGGGAGATAACCTTCAAGTGATGAGTCATTTGCTGAAGAAATACAGGGGGAAGGTACAGCTTGTGTATGTTGATCCTCCATATGATTCTAATGCAAATTATAAATTAAAAGTTAAAGTTAAAGGAAATGAAATTAATAATGATTATAATACATTCGAGGAGAAACAATATTCAGATATTTGGACTAATGATGATTATTTGCAATTTATGTATGAACGTTTAATTTTAATAAAGGAATTACTATCAGATAATGGGTCAATCTTTTTACATTGTGATTGGAGAAAAACACATCATTTAAGATGTATAATGAACGAGGTTTTTGGAACAAATAATCTTGTAAATGAAATATGGAAAAGTACGACATTCGCAGGAAGTAGTAAGGCAATTGCAAATAAATATCCAATAAATCATAATACAATTTATTGGTATTGTAAAAACGGTAAATATATTTTTAATAAAATTTATCTTCCCTATTCTGATGAATATCTAAAAAGATTTACTAATCCTGATAATGATCCAAAAGGTCCTTGGCAAAGTAATGCATTAAAAACTTTCTCGCAAGATACTTTTAATAGGCTAAAACGTGAAGGTGAATTAATTAGTCCTAAAAGCAAAGGTGCTGGTTGGAGGTATAAATTTTATTTGAAAGATACAAAAGGTCGTATTATTGAAACTATTTGGGAGGATATTTACTTAGAAAATCCAATGGCTAAAGTTAGAACAAATTATCCAACTCAAAAACCTGAAGCACTTCTTGAACGGATTATTAAAGCCTCCTCCAATTCGGGCGATATTGTCTTTGATTGTTTCATGGGCTCAGGCACAACTCAAGCCGTAGCTATGAAACTTGGACGTCGTTTCATTGGTGCGGACATTAACCTTGGTGCAATTCAAATCACAACAAAACGACTATTAAATATTGCAAAAGAATTAAAGAACAATGAAAAAGACAAACAAGGAAAGTTAATAAAAGAAGAAGATGAAAATAAGCAAATTGATAACTATTATACCGGCTTTTCTGTGTTTAATGTTAATAATTATGATATCTTTAGGAATCCAGTACAGGCAAAGGAGCTTCTCATTGAGGCCCTTGAGATTCAGCCTCTACCGGGCAATAACATCTATGATGGCGAAAAGGATGGACGCATGGTGAAAATCATGCCCATTAACCGTATAGCTACACGAGCAGACCTGAACGATCTAATCACCGGCTTTGACTACAAGGCATTTGAAAAGTTGAACAGTAAAAATCCTAATGAACCAGTAGAGCGTCTTATGCTGGTATGTATGGGCCACGAACCAGATCTTAAAGCCCATCTTGAGAACGGGGTAAAGTATAAGCTTGATATAGAAGTTGTGGATATCCTCCGCGATAGAGGTGATCTGGAGTTCAAAAGAGATTCTGAAGCTGAAATTATTATGAATAAAGGAAAACTTGAGATAAAAAGATTTTATCCCATGAATTTATTACAAAAGCTATCACTCAGGAAGGACAAAGTTAAGAAATGGCATGAGCTTGTTGAATCTGTCATGATTGATTGGAACTATGATGGGGCTGTTTTTGAACCTGCACTTGTTGATGTACCTGAAAAGAAAGAACTGGTTAAAGGAAAGTACAAAGTACCGGATGATGCAGGTAATATACGAGTAAAGATTACTGATTTATTAAGTGAGTCACTGGAAATTGATATTATTAATCATTAATGGTTATATATTATATAGTATAGGGGATTAATTCTTTGAATGATAATATTGAATATCTTAATAGTTTATTAAATGAACTTCGTGCTTTGCCAAAAGAAACAGAATGGGTTGAATTTAAAGTTAATAAAGCTATTCCTGAAGAAATTGGGGAATATATTTCTTCATTAAGTAATTCAGCTGCCCTTTGTGGTAAAACAAATGGTTATATTATCGAGAAAATGAAAATGCAGATTTGTTTCAAGCCAGTTTACATATTCCGGCGGCACAACCTTACTCTTATCAAAGGTCTGGATCTCCTTTAATGATTGGAGTACTGTCTTGTCGGGAGCAAATACAAGGGCGTTGTGACAGTACCGCTTATCTTTTGGATACTTATTTGCCAGTAGAAACTCATAGAATATTGAAGTTGCCATCAATATAGTCTTCCCAATACCCATAGTGAGAGCAAATATATAGTTAGGATATATCTGCTTGAATTTTTTCATATCTTCAAAGACGGCTTTAAAAAGCTTTGCATCAACTTCTGCAAACAATGATCTCTGTCCTTGTATATTAAAGCCATACTCTTGTTTGAACTTACCTTCAAACTTTCCTGTTTTTTTAAACCACTGCTCAAATATCTCGTAAAGAAACTGGTTATCAAGGTATTCCTTGAGAAATACATATATTTCCAGGGCCTCAAACTGTGGTTTTCTCAGAAATGCATCAGAATTTTCCGGATCGTTATAATCAAGAAATTTCTTTGTAAGTGATGTGTATTTTGAACGTATCTTCTTTCTATTCTGTTGATAGAAGTTTACAAG
>JBHPHB010000157.1:0-6994 GCA_042569985.1 Spirochaetota bacterium
AAAAACTTTTTTTTATTTTTTACATTGACAAAAGTACATATTATACATTTATTGTATATTCTTTTAATTTCTGCAATAAAATGGCATTGTTTAGTGTGTTTTTTGCAACAAATTGATTAAATTTTATTTAGATGAGGATTATATTTTATGACAAGCCCCTTAGAAGTTGATGTAAACGGTGATATTGAAAAAGCCTTTAAGAACTTAAAGAAGAAGATGGCCTTTGAAGGTATTTTTAAGGAATTGAAGAGGCGAAGATATTACGAAAAGCCAAGTGTTGAGAAGAAGAGAAAGAGAGAAGAGGCCGAAAGAAGGCGTCTGAAGAAAATCAGGAGAATGTCTATCAACCAGGCTAGAATGAGAAAGATGAATAAGGGACCCGGAGATGGGGGCAGTTCATATAATTCCAGGAACAATAATAATTCCAGGCCTGGAGCAAATACCAGGGATAAAAATGAATAATAATTTTTTACTATATATATAATGAAAAATCCGGTAATGCCGGATTTTTTTTTTGCTCAATTCAATTATTCAGTTGATTTTAACGTGTAAAGTTAAATAATTATGATTTATTATTCCCCCGGATTATAAATTAAACTGGTATGAATAGATAAAATCGATGAAAGAGAACAGTAAACATACACCCCTGGCTGAGAGATGCAGGCCGCAAAAGCTTGGTGATTTTATTGGCCAGGAACATGTAGTGTCTGATGGAAAAATAATCAGGACTATGATTGAAAAGGGCAATGTATTCTCATTAATATTCTGGGGAGATCCGGGGACAGGGAAAACCACCCTGGCAAAGCTCATTGCAAGTTCCTGTGCCATGGATTCACATTTTTTGAGCGCCATCTCTGCCGGTGTTTCCGATGTAAGAAAGGTCATAAAAATCGGGCAGGAAAATAGGAGCAAGGGCGAGCAAACCCTTCTCTTTTTAGATGAAATCCACAGGTTTAACAAGGCACAACAGGATGCCATTCTGGGCGCTGTTGAATCGGGGGATATAATTCTCATCGGTGCAACAACAGAAAATCCCTCATTCAGTGTTATATCTCCCCTGCTTTCCAGGACCAGGGTTGTCAAGCTTAATACATTATCAGATAAGAACCTTTTGGAGGTATTGGATAATGCCATTTCAAAAGATGAAGTATTGAAAAATGCCAATATCAATCTTCATGAGGATTTAAAGGAAAAGATTGTTGCGCTGGCCAATGGGGATGCAAGGAGAATGCTTAACCTCTTTGAAACGGCTTTTATAATTTCAGAGAAGGGGGTCATTAATGATGAGCATATTAAAGAAGCATATCAAAATTCTGTATTATATTATGATAAAGCCGGTGATAAACATTATGATACCATATCTGCCTTTATTAAGTCCCTCAGGGGATCAGACCCCAATGCCACAATATATTATCTTGCCAAAATGATCCAATCAGGGGAAGATCCCGTATTTATCGCGAGGAGGATGGTGATTTTTGCTTCCGAGGACATAGGCAATGCCTCGCCAAATGCGATTTCTATAGCTGTATCAGCTTTTAACGCGGTAAAAAATATTGGCATGCCCGAATCCAGGATCATCCTTTCTCAGTGTGCCGTATTCCTGGCATCATCACCCAAGAGTAATGCGTCCTACCTGGCAATTAAAAAGGCTGAGCAAATTGCGAAGACAACTAATTATGAAATCCCCCTTCATATGAGAAATGCGCCCACGGGCCTGATGAAGAAGATGGGTTATGGCAGGGATTATAAGTATCCCCATGATTTTGAGGGCCACTTTGTAGATGATGATTATCTTCCGGAAGAAATTGTTGATGAAGTGTTTTATGATCCAACCGTTGAGGGAAGCGAGAAATCCATCAGGGAAAGGCTGAAAAAATTATGGCCAAAGAAGTACAAATAGCAGAATTTAAATGATTAAAATTTAAAAGTAAACAAAATAATTTGACAAAATTGAATAAATAATACAAGATTACTTATAAAACAAAAGGAAGGAAATATGACAGAAAAAAGTACAGAGCTTTTTGAACTGCTCTATAATAAATCGTTTATCTACAGGGAAGACCCTCCATTTACACTGGCTTCAGGGAAGGAGAGCTTCTATTATTTTGACTGCAAAGCCACAACACTGAATCCAAAGGGTGTTGCCCTGGTGGGAGAGGTTATGTTTGATAAAATTGAGGGCCTGGTTAAAGATAAAAATATCACTGCCATCGGGGGACTAACGCTGGGAGCTGATCCGATTTCAATTTCAATTGCCATTTGTGCACAAAAAAGGGGATATGACCTTTCACCCCTCATCGTTAGAAAAGAGGCAAAGAAACACGGTACTGGTAAGGGAATTGAAGGCAGCCTGAAAGATGTGAAGGATGTAATTGTCATTGATGATGTTATAACTACGGGTGGTTCCACGATTATAGCAATTGAGCGAATGAGGGAGGCTGGTTTAAATATTGCAAATGCCCTTGTGTTAATTGACAGGGAAGAGGGCGGAAGGGAAAATATTGAAGATACAGGTATTCCCGTAATTTCTTTATATACACGATCGGATTTTGATGAAAAGAGGCTGGGCGGAGCAGCAGGTTAGCACTATGAAGTATATGAAAAATCTCCTTCTGTTTTTAATGTTAATTTCAACGTTTTTTTCTTATTACTGCGGCAGTGCTTACAAAAGGTCACCTTCAAAGTCGGTAGAATATAATGAAAAAAAATATTCTAAAAGGGATTATTACAAAAAGAAAGGCAAAAGATCTTCCAGGGAAGGCGAGGATACAAGAAAAAAATCTTCATCAAGAATGATAATCTACAGGGCAGATTATTCTATACGTGTGGACAATGTTGAGCAGGCAATAAAAGGTATAGATGAGATTAAATCAAAATTTAATGGTTTTATTGAGTCGTCGGTAACATCCGATTCTTATAGATATGCGCGTGTTGTACTGAGGGTGCCTGTAAAATCCTTCGACATGGCCCTGAAGATGATTGATAAACTTGGGGATGTAATAGACAGGGAGATAAAAGCTTCTGATGTAACAATGGAGTTTCAGGATGTATCCCTCAGGGTTAATACCGCTAAACTTGTAAGGGCAAGGCTATACGATTTATTAAAGAGGACAAACAAGGTCAAGGACCGTGTTAAAATATTAAGGGAAATTGAGAGGTTAACCACACTCATCGATTCTCTTGCAGCAAGGTTGAACTTCCTCAAAAACAGGGCCGATTTTTCCACGATTTTTATTACTCTTAGGGCCAGGGTCCGCCGGTTAGTGACAAGGTATTTACCTTCTCCCTTCAAATGGATTGCCGGCTTAACACCCAATAGAAGGTCCATATTTGATGACGGTGGTTATATAAAGTATAAAAACCCAAAGGGATTTTATCATCAGAGGAGTGAGTATTATAAAAACAGATGCAACTGCTATCTTTTTACAACTCCCGCTGATACGATTGGTCTGCGAATTGGGGTTGTAAAGAATTATCCCCCCGCCGATCTTACTTTCTGGAATGAGGCATTTGAACTTGATATTAAGAACAGAAAATATAAAATCCTGTCAAAAAGAGATTTTAAAAACCACCATGGCCTTAATTTTAAAATATATGATATTAAAATCAATGATATTGTTTATTCCATTTCTTTCGCTGTTGCCGGTGATAAAATATTAATTCTTGAGGCGAAATTTACTTCAATGAAGTATTATAAATCGGGCAATAAATATCTTAATGATTTTATAATGTCTGTGAGGAGAGATTAATGAAGAATTTTAAATTCATTTTAATCCCATATATTTTAGTCACATTGTTTTTTGGTACTTCCCATGCAGGCGACAATGTTGTTTTGCGGTACGAGTATTTTTTATATATCAATAATATTAACAACTTCACAGATGAGGTTAGAACTTTTGCATCGAAAAACAGGGGATATGTAAAATATTTCTCCAGGAGAAAAATTGTCATTAGGGTACCAAAAGATGCAGCACTGGACCTGAGAAGTATTTTTAAGAAAAAATATTATATCAATGATGTGAGAATTTACAGAAGTGATAAGTCCGAATTACTTGTGCAATTAAGGACACGTTTAAAAGTTAAAGAAAAACTACTCAGTGATTTGTACAAGCTTTTCGAAACATCAAAATTTCATCAGACACTTGATGTGGAAGGTGAGATAGGAAAGGTTATAATTGAAATTGAGAGGTTAAAGGGAAAGATTAGTTATTATAAAGATAAGGCTGAACTTTCCGAGGTAAGGATAAATATAAACAAAAGAGGCCTATCCAAAAAGACAGATCGGGTATATACAAGATTTAAATGGATAAGGGGCCTGGGGATACCAAATATAATAGGTCAGTTTGCCAATTAGGAAATTACAAAGGTGATTAAAACATGTACATGATTTATTCTGCTTTTTTGTTCATAACAATATTATTTTACACCGGCTGTACTTCTTTCATCATGAAAAAGCCCATGGGTTTTGCGCAGTATAAAATGAAAGGAAATTTATACAGGGCAATTTCATCTGATGGTGTTCACCTGAGGGTATACCGTGTTGAGAATGAACCATTTGGCGATTCGAAAATGTGGAAGCAGTCTGTTGATTTTTACCTGAAGGGAAAAGGTTATCATAGGATTAAGCAAACCGATGTTGAGAACGGCAACGGCAAAAAAGGGGATTATTCTGAATATATATATAGATTTAATGGAATGAACTATATCTATTCTCTGACGCTTTATAATGATGATAAATATATATTTGTCATAGAAACCGGGGGGGTGGAGAGTTTCTTTAACAACAGGAGAGATTCAATCCTCAAGGCGATAAGGGCATTTAAGATTATAGAATAGGTTTCCCCCGGCTTTAAAGCGCAAAGCCCAATGCAGCACCGGCATTAAAACTTCTGCTATTGTCAAATGCATCGGAGATAATAAAGTCCACGTTTAATTTTATGTTTTGCCTGTTCAATATTGCAAATCTTATTCCGGTGTTAAAAATCCCACGCCAGTAATTATCTCCCTTGGGGTCATTGCTGTAAGAGAAATTAGATATATCATTGATCCAATGTGCATGGCCCTTAAAAAGCTTTGGTATGATGTTAAGGTCAAAACCCATGGAAAAGTCCAACTCGTTTTTATCTGTTTCTTCTCCGAAGGTTTTGCCAATTACAATGGTTGTTTCAGCGGGCATATTAAAAAATGAACTGCTGTGTGTTGCTGCAAAATATAACTGCCCGTTATGATATTTTTTGCTGGTTCCACGACTGATCATTTGATAATTGCCGCCCACGGCAATTGCAGAATTTTTCATACTCAATATGCGGAATTTTGAGTGGAGAAGGAGGTCTGATTCATCATCCTGTTTTTCCTGTACATCATATGTAAAACCCATTTCAAACATTTTAAACAGGTGAACTGAGATTTTTGGTATATGGCTGTCTTCTGATTCATTTATATAGTGATAGCCGAATTCCATGCCGAAGTTGCTTTCAGCCCAGCCTGTAAAAGCTGTGGGTGCTGTTATTAAACCTGTTGCTCCACCTACGTTTGAAGACCTGATATAATCTGATGCAGTTTTTGAGTATAAAGATAAACAGCACAGGGGCATGAGGAATGTGGCGATAAGAAGTCTATTTATAAGTCTCATAATGTTCCTTTGTTTTAATGTGATGCAATTTTATATATGAATGTATACATAATTATTATTTGCATATAAAGTTCAAACAAAAAATATACTAAATCAATATTTTTTCTCATTTTTTACAATGGGCATGAGCTGAGATTAAATATTTTTCTATTTAGTCATGCTGGTAAAAGTTATTTTACAGTTTGCTTTTATGTTTATCCTCAGATCGGATTGACCCGCACTGAATGTGGTAAACCTGATTCTATAGTTTGATTTTTCATCGAGCTTCATTATTGGATTTTCCACGGGAGAGCAGATAATAATTTCACTTCTTGAGAACCAGTCCTTATTATAGTTTTTTCCTAATTCAAAGAAAGTATTCTTTTTTTCCAGTTTATTGAAATGCGACAGGTTGATGACTTTTTCCACAACGAAGTATACTTTTCGATATTTTCTTTTGTGATAAAATTTATCAGCTTCATAACTTGATGAAATAATAACCTTTATGCATTCAACCTGTTTTTGAAGTTTAAAATAAACTTCATAGGTGGTTTCATTATCAATTTTTTCTTTTGATTTCTCCAGATAAGTGCTTTTGATTTTTTTTATGTTGTTTTCTGTAAAAGTAGTTCTGCTGTTTATGCTTGAGCAGCTATAAGCAAGTAAAAGTGATAAAACCAGTAATTTGTTGAGATTTCTATTTATTTTAAGATTCATTATGTTAACTTTTTTCTCTATTTGTCTAAATTTATTGTATTTTAAATTAATTTTAAAATACTATTTATCTCTTGACAAGAAATTTATATGGAAAAGTGTATATTATTTCAAAATATATGAAAACTTAATATGAGTGGGAAAAATAAAACGATTGGGAATATTTCTGTAATTTATCCTGGCGGTAGATTAAATGTAAATCTAACTACTGATATTGAGGAAGAAATCAACTTAATTTTTGAGGAAATGCCACTTAACCACCTAATAGTTAATCTAAGGGATGTTGAGTATTTGAGTAGTGACTGCATAAGGTTATTTGTTTCGCAGATGAGAGATTTAAATCTGGCTAAAAGAGAGTTTATCCTATGCAATTTAAGTAAGACAGTTAAGAAGATACTTCAAATAGTTGAATTGCAAGATAGGTTTAATTTGTTTGATAATGAAGAGGATGCAGTAAAGTATTTAAAAGAAAAACAGCCCTTTGCATGAAAAACAATTCAATTAAACGGGAGATAACTTCAAAAATAATTCCTCCAGAGAATTCTATATTGTTATTATTGTCAGGCCTGTATGGAGCAGTAAAATTTAAAAGTTGATTTTTTATAAAACATTTTTTATGTCATTTTGAAATTATTCTTGCCTGTGGAATGCAAATTATTTTTATTATTG
>JBHPHB010000158.1:0-6779 GCA_042569985.1 Spirochaetota bacterium
GTATTGCTTGTAATTTTAACCGTATTTATCTTTTCCAATGCATTTGGTAAAAATGCCATATCATATAATAAAGAAGGCTGGGATTTTCTCAAAAAAGATGAAACTATAAAGGCCATTTTGAGCTTTAAGAATGCCCTGAAAAAAAATCCCAGATACAAGATGGCATTGGTTGGCCTGGGCAAGTCATACCTGGGAATAGAAGTTTATGACAGGTCTATTGAACTTTTTAATAAGGCCTTAAAGTTGGATAAAAATTCCAGCGATGCTTTAGTTGGACTCGGTATGGCTTTTACCAGGCTTGGAAAATACGGCGCAGCACTTAAGTATTTTAAAGAGTCCTTAAAAATTAAAGGTGAAAATCTCGATGCAAAATTTGGTATTGCCCTATTGTACAATTCTATGGATAAAACAATATGGTCTAAAAGACAATTGAGAAATATTTTAAGAATTTCCCCATTTCACTATGATTCGCTTTTATTGATGGCAGAAATAAAGAGCAGTGAAAACAGGCTTGATGAGGCGAAGAATTATATTGAAAAGGCCATTGACGCAAATAGTCAGTCTCCAAGGGCCTATATAAAAAATGGAGAGGTCCTTTTCCGTGACTATCTTTTTAATGACAAGGTTGATTCGCTGAGGGAGGCAAAGGTTTCCTTAAATAACGCATTGTCAATTCAACCGGATAGTTATCATGCCAATAGAATTATGGGCAATATTTCACTTACTGAAAAAGAATATGATAATGCAGTTGGCTTTTTTAAGAATGCCCTAATCGATAAGGACAATACCCTTATACAGTATTGTCTGGCCATATCCAATGATTTGGCAGAGAAGAAGGAGGATGCATTGAAATATTTTCTAAATGCTTTAAAAGGAACATCCTCCGATTCTGTTTTAAAGGGAAGATTTGAAGATTTTCTTGTGATGAGAGATTTCAAGATTGGCCACCCGGCCCGGCTTATGCTGAATAAAGAATACTATAACCTTGGCATGAAGAGTATGAAAAGAAATCTTCCCGGAGAAGTCATCATGTACCTGAGAAGGTCATTGCTCCTTAATCCCATGGATGTTGCCGCAAGAGAAGCCCTGATGAATTATTATTCGGCTTTTGGATATAACAGGTTCTATGTTGACCAGGTCAAGGCCCTTTTAAAGATGAATCCGGGAAATAAATATAAGGATAGGCTCAGTGCGGCAATATATAAAAGAAGGGAAGAGCTATATCACAAAGAAGGCTTTTCTTCGGAATTGCCAAAACGTGATGTGCCAAGGATTCTTGTTTTAAACTTTAATTCCAGGGGGCGCGTAACTTCACATCCTGATGCAGGTTATGTTATAGCCAGTAATCTCACATTTGTTTTAGGACAGTTTGGCAGAATGAAACAGGTGGGAATCAGGAAGAGAGCACTTGTTGCAAAGGACCTTAAAAGTCATGGCGGCAGTTTAGAGAAAACTTTTAAAAAAATTAATGATATGATTAAGAAGGGTGGATTAGAATCAATTGACTATATTGTATTTGGAAATTATGATGAAAGCAGTGACCATATCTTTTTAAACTGTAGTGTTCTGGATTATAATAAGGGTTTAGTTATCGGGGAGTTCAATTTATCTGAACCGGGTAAATGGAGTCTTCAGAAACTTTGTTTTCGTACCGCAAAGAGAATCTTTAAGCTCATGCCTTTTAAGGGACGTGTTCTGAAGCTAAAGGATGAGGGAATTGTTGTAAACCTTGGTTTGTTTGATGGGATAAACAGGGGAAGTAAATTTGTAATAAATAAGTACCGGAATATCCCTGAGAATAACGAAAAGGTAAGGGAAAAAATAATTTTTACAGTAAAAAAAGCTGATACGCTTATCAGTTATGCAGTACCTCGAAAGTTATCTGAGTTAAATAGGATTGATTCCAGTGATATTGTTTATCCACTGAAGAAGCGAAGAGCAAAAAAAATTAAGTAGAAAGGATTGTAATATGAAAGTCTCATCGAGTTTTATTAACCTCGTGACAAAATCTGTTGCCGAATCCATGGATGTACATACAATGGTTACCCTTGCAAAAATGTTTATCCATAATTATGACCTCAACAAAAGGACTGGAATTCCCGAGAACATACCCATACAGAAACGGGATGCTGCAAAGCAGATTGTTAGAGATATAAACCAGTCAAATTTACTTCTGCATTTTATCTGTCAACTGATAGAGATCAAATATGTGGGTCTAATGGCGAAAAAATATAATATAATATATTTGAATAAGATTATCGATGAGGTTCTAAAGCTCGGTTTTATATTTGATAGTGAAAATAAAATGTTTGTTGAAGATTCAAATGTGAGACGCACAAGGAACTGGGGAACGCTCAGGGAAGATGAGGATTATGTATTCACTTTTGTCAGGTTGGACATCGTGGGAAATTCAAAGCTTGTGAGAGAGTATCCTGATGCAATAATAAAATCTACCTATTCGGACCTGAGGAAAATTGTGGACTATGCAATTGATGTCAGGGAAGGGAGAGTATGGAACTGGGAAGGTGACGGTGGGCTCATCGCTTTTTATTTTTCTAATAAATACCAGTTGGCCACATTGAGTGCAATGGAAATTGCCCATGAATTGTTTATGTATAATCTTTCAAAATGCAAACTGAAGAAACCCCTGCAGGTGAGGATTGCCGTTCACGGTGGCCTGTGCGGTTACACAAGTGATTATGAAGAGCTGATGAAGAATGAGGTAATAAAAAAGACTATAGAAATTGAGGCAAAATATACCAAGCCCAATACAGTTACTATCAGCAATATGGTTGGGGAGGCAATAGATGAAAATCTATTGAAACAGTTTGTTTTAATAAAGGGTGAAGCCAGGAGTAATTATCATAATTATGAGTTGAGATGGGAGAAATAGATGGAAATTTTAGTTTTTTCGAATAATAAAAATATTGATAAGAGTTTCACCGGCATTAAGAGATCAAAGGACCACAGCATATGCTATTTCTCCTGCTCGGATTTAAACAAGGAAGTGAAGAAAGCGGCGAAGGGATCATTGCTTTATTTTGATATTTCCGGCCAAACGCCCGCTAATATAAAAAAAGCTCTCAATAGCCTCAGTAAACTCAAAGAATACCGGTATGGGGTAATTGATTCAAAGGGTGCACTAAAGGATGTGGCAGAACTTTTTCAGGACGGAGCTGTTGACTATATCGGCAAAGAATTAATTAAAACCGGCATACCAGCAAAGAGATTACAAAAGGTCCTACGGTTCAGGTCAGATGATTTTGGCGGAAACGATTCAGAAGAAGGGGACGCATCAGCCAGGAAAGATTATATATTAACCGGTAATGACTGGAAGGGAATTAGATCCGGTAAAGAATATACTTTCTGTTTTATGTTTATAGAGCTGGATAATAAAAAGGAAATCAAGGCTTCGGGGCCCAAGAAAACACAGGAATTCATGCAGAACTTTCACGATGTTATTGAAGATTGGGTGTATGATATTAATGGTAAGATTTGGATGTGGATGGATTTCGGCGGGCTAATTCTTATCCCTTTTGACGGCAAAAAATGCGAAGCAATTTTATCCTGTTTCAGGCTCATGATTGCAAGGAAAATAATCAGTTTTGAGGATTTTGATAATAATATGCTTTTAAATTTCAGAATTGCCCTGCATATTGGAAATACCATTTATAAGGAAAGGGGCGATACCGGGTCGATAGTATCCGATTCCATTAACTCTATCTTCCACCTTGGGCAAAAATTCGCCGAGCCCGGCACCTTTAACCTCACGGAAGATATTGTGAAGTTCATTCCAAAGGAGCTGTATAATTACTTTAGTATTTTTGCTGAATATGAGGGGAGAAATATATATAAGATGAAAAAGCTTTTGTAATTTTATTTTTTATAAATATCCTTATATTCATCTCTTATAGCTTTCTTGTTTATTTTGCCCACACTTGTCTTGGGTATGGAGTCAACGAAGATAACATCATCTGGCATTTGCCACCGGGCAAATTTTTTTGACAGGACTTCAATTATATCCTCTTTTTTTATTTTATTCTCAAATTCGCTGCGGAGCACAACAACGGCCAGGGGTCTTTCTTCCCATTTTGGATGTTCCACTCCAATAACTGCAGCTTCAATAACCGCTTCATGGTGGATGATTTCATTTTCCATGTCAATGGATGATATCCATTCCCCTCCGCTTTTGATGACATCTTTGATGCGGTCTGTAACCTTGAAATAGCCCTCCCTGTCAAGTGTGCCCACATCGCCGCTTTTCCAGTAACCCTCTTTTGTAAAAAGGTTTTCAGAGCCGGGTGAATTAAAATAGCTTTCCGTAATCCATGGGCCCCTTATAATTAGCTCACCAGCCGTTTCCCCGTCGTTGGGCAGTATATTCTCATTCAGGTCTATAATCTTTGCGTCAAGTCCCGTTACAACATACCCTTGTTTTTTCTTAAGCTCCCATATCTTTTCATCATTTAATTCTTTTTCCATCCAGGGCTTGATTAGATTTATTGTTGCAACTGCCATGGCTTCTGTTGAGCCATAGGTATGGATAACATCGGCACCCGTGAGTTCGTGGAATTCCTTCATTACCGCTGTCGGGGGCTCCGATGCCCCGGTGAGGATACGGCAGCAATGTAATTGAGGTTTATGCTTCATCTTTTTTATTTTTTCGATCATTGGAATTAGAATTGCCGTGGCACCATTTGATATGGTTATTTTTTCTTTTACATGAATATGGATAAGTTCATCAAGTTCCTCAAGGCTGAATTGGCCCGGTAAAACCAGCTTTGCGCCGGAGGCAGTAACGGCCTGCGGAGTCCCCCATCCAAGTACATGAAACATTGGCACAAACTGGAAGACAGAGTCCCGTGAAGATATGAGGGCATTGTGAGCATACATGAGGGCCTGCAGGTAGACGCTCCTGTGCGAATAGTAAACCCCCTTTGGCCTTCCCGTTGTGCCCGTTGTATAGCATGCAGCATAGGAAGACCTTTCATTAATTATGGGCCAATTATAATGAGGTTCTCCGTCTGCAAGGATCTCCTCGTAACTGTATAGGGGGGTAAGGTTTGTGTTAATTTTATCTAAAGGTTTATCTGTTATTATTATAAACTTCTCCACTGATTCACACCGGGGTGCAACTTCTTCGGCAATATCAATGAGGCTTTCATCAATGATTAAATACTTTGCGCCACCGTGATTGATTATATGCTCCAGGTCATCTGCGGGTAAACGCAGGTTTAACAGGAGCATTACGGCACCTGTTCCGGGAAGGCCATAGTATATTTCAAAGTTCTGGTGTGTATTCCAGGACAGCACGCCAACCCTGTCTCCTGGCTTAACACCCAACCTGGTAAGCGCATTGGCAAGCCGCATCATCCGTAAATATGAATCTTTATATGTATACCTGAACATGGTACCGTTGCTTTGCCTGCTGGCAATCTCCTGGTTTCCGAAATTCCGGGCTGCATGCCTTATTATGTTGGTAACATTTAATTGATAATCATCCTGTGTTGTTGCGGGGAATCCATCAACGATTTTCATGACAGGTCTCCTTATAATACATTATTAGAGATCCCATATTTTTTTATTGTTAAATTTATAATCAACACTTTTATTTTAATAGCTGCAATAAATAAAGATATAAAATTTACTTGACATTGGAGAAGTTTAGCCAAGATTTTTCTTATTAACTGCAAATTGAATATGAAAATCAAATAATTGGATTTGTAAATTTATGAAAAAAGCTGCATTGATTTTTATTGCCCTTTCATCACCTGTCATGCTTGTAACTTTTTTTATACCCCATGAAGCTGGGGGGGTAGTTTTTTCCATTCTTACCGCAGCTTTCCCCATAGCACTCATTATTGTGGGAGCCTCAAGAAAGGGGAGCCTTGGCCCGTTGAAGTTACCCCTGTTAATATTTTTTCTTCTCCTTGAAGGTTGTATGATTGCCATGCTGGTTTTACGGGGACAGGTTCTTAATAGTCCGTGGATTGGAGGGTTCCCGGCTGCCGCTGCAATTCAGATTTACGGCATGTGGCTTATTCCACTGGCACTTGTTTCCCTTGCTTATGGCCTTACTTTCGATAGTTTTAGCCTGAGAGAAGAGGACCTGGCTGAATTGGAAAAATTCAAAAAGAAAAGTGTCCATAGTATCGGGGGAGAAGGGATTTGAACATTCTAAGCAAACCAACAATTGTTGCAACAGCACTTGCTTACCTGGCACTTGTAATTCTAATCGGTTTTTGGGCAGCAAGAAAAACCCGCAATGCAAAGGACTTTTTTATTGCAGGGCAGGGTATTGGATTGATTGTTACCGGCCTTGCTACCATGTCGGCAGCTTTTAGCGGTTTTGTTTTTATTGGAGGCCCGGGCCTCACATATAAAATCGGTTTATCTTCATTGTTTATTGTAATACCCGTAAGTTTTTCCGCCGGCCTTCTTTGCTGGGTAGTGGCAAAACGGCTCCGCCTTCTTTCGGAAGTTAGAGAGGTATATACAATCCCCGATGCAATATTTTGCAGATACAAAAGCAGGTTTGCTTCGGGGCTTTCAGCTGTTGCAGTGATAGTGGGAACTATCGGATACCTGGGTGCTCAATTACTGGCCATGGGGATTTTAATTGAGAGTATTTTTAACACGCGCGCTGTTTTTGGACCATACAGCCTGGTTGTTGCAATGGGAATTGGGTTGGTGGTAGTCCTTTTCTATGCCATTGCAGGCGGGATGATTGCAGGAGTTTACACTGATCTGTTCCAGGGGGCAATGATGGTTATTGCCGC
>JBHPHB010000159.1:0-6777 GCA_042569985.1 Spirochaetota bacterium
TCACATGACCTTTCAGCTGACCATATCATAAAAGGGCTAATCAAAAAAGACCCCAACCCAAAAATGACAACCGTAGTCACCTCTGACAATGGGATTATTTTTTTCGTAAAACCGTTCAGATCGAAGCTTATAAAAAGCGAAGATTTCGCACTTTTATTGCAAAAGACAATTGAAGATTCAAAAGTAACGATTAAACCGGAAAAGGAAGAAAACCCGGAATTGTCCGATGAAGAAATTTCATACTGGGAAAAAATTTTCAGCAGGAAAAAAAATTCTTAAAACTCTCCTCTTTGAAACAAATAAAATCATTGACTAGTATAATAAGCAAATTATAATTAAAAACACTTGGTATTACTTTCGGGCTTATATTTTTTTTATAACTCCCATTTAATAATAACTATATATACAAAAGTTATAAATTATATGAATAATCATAATAATATAGTGTTTGAAGAAGCTCCCATTTCATTATGGGAAGAGGATTTCTCCCTGGTTAAAGAATATATTGAATCTCTTAAGAAAAAGGGGGTTACCGATTTTAAGACCTATTTTGATGAAAACCCAAAAGCTCTTGAGAAGTGTTTTGAAAAAATCCTGATCATAGATATAAACAAAACTACTCTTAAATTATATGAGGCCTCAACAAAAGAAGAGCTCATAAAAGGTCTTGCAAAAACTTTTACACCCGAATCATTTGAAACATTTGAAAAAGCCCTTATAAACCTTATAAAGGGTAAGAAATCCTTTTCAGCTGAATCTAAAACGCAAACATTAAAAGGAAATGAAAATATTATTCATCTCCGCTGGTCATTGCCTTCTCAATATAAAAAAACCTGGGCACGAGTCCTTGTTTCCATGGAAGACATTACACAGCGCAAAATGAACGAAATAACCCGAAAGGAAAGCGAAGAGAAGTTTTCGAAAGCCTTTCAAACAAGTTTAGACCTCATTGCTATCAACTCGGTTGAAAAGGGCACCATCATTGATGTAAATAAATCCTTCCTAAAAGTTCTTGGATACAAACGAAAAGAAGTTATCAATAGAACATCGGACGAGCTTAAAATGTGGATTAATGAAGATGCCCGTAAACGAATTATTCAACTGGTCTCAGAAAAAGGGTTCTGCAAAGATGTTGAAGTTAAAGCCAGAAAAAAAAATGGGGACATTTTGTTTGGGCTCTTTTCGGCAGTACAAGTTCATCTTTCAGAAGGACCCGTTATACTGAGCATGATGAAGGACATCACAGAAAGGAAAATTGCCGAAGACATCTTAAAAATTCAACGTGATTTAATCCTGGCTTCTAATGAATGCAGTACCCTGAAAGAACTTATGCAGGTAATCCTTAATGCAGCCCTTAGAATTGAAGGTATCGATGCAGGCGGAGTTTACTCCATGGATCCAGAAACCATGCAAATGGATTTAATTGTTCACCAGGGGCTTCCCGACGAATTTATCAAAATGGCCACTCACTATGAAGGGGATTCACAGCAGGCAAAACTTGTAGCAAAGGGAAATCCCATTCACGGGCATTATGATAAACTTAAACTCCCACTAAAAGAAGAAGGGCTAAAAGCCCTTTCCATTATACCCATTAAACACGAATATAATGTTGTTGGAGCGCTAAACCTTGCTTCTCATACCCATGACAAGTTTTCAAAAGCTATACAGGATTCATTTGAATCCCTGGCTGCTATTGTGGGTGGGCAAATCTGCCAGTCAAGTGCTGAGGCAGCTTTGCTTGAAAGTGAAGAGAGATATAAAACTGTAGTTAACCTCAGCCCTGACGCCATTGCCATCCTTCAGGACGGATTATTTAAATTTGTCAACCCCGCTGCGATAAAATTACTGGGATATCCGAAGAAAGACCTGGATAGGGGGCTTAATTTTTTTAGTATAGTCTCTGAAGATGACAAACAGGAAGTTATTGGTACATATGAAAAAAATGTTAAAAGAGAAATGACCCCTTCTTCTTTAAATGAAATAAATATTGTTACCAAAACAGGATATATTGTGACAATTGAGACTACCATAATTCCCATTCAGCATGACGGAAGGCCGGCAATACTTGTGAACATGCGGGACCTTTCGGAAAGAAAAAAACATGAAAAGGAAAAGAAGGAACTTGAGGAACGCATACAGCAATCGGAAAAAATGCAGGCCATAGGGCGTTTGGCAGGAGGGATTGCCCATGACTTTAATAACCAGCTTGCAGGAATTGTGGGTTACGCTGACCTGCTGCGTGAAAAACTCAGCGAAAACAAGGACCTTGCTTTTTATGCAGATAATATCCTCTTAGCTTCAAAAAGGGCAGCTGACCTAACAAGCCAGCTCCTGGCCTTTGCACGTAAGGGAAAATATATATCTGTTCCGGTTGACATCCATAAAACAATCCTTGAAGTGGTTACTCTTTTACAGCACAGTATTGATAAAAGGATTATCATTAAACAGCAATTAAACGCAAATCCTCCTCTAACACCGGGAGACCCAACTCAACTGCAGAATGTATTACTAAATATTGCTTTAAATGCAAGAGATGCCATGCCCAATGGAGGAGAAATAATTTTTACAACAGAAGTCGTTTCCCTTGATAAAAAATTCTGTGAGCAGAGTCCCTTTGATGTTTTTCCGGGCAAATTCATTTTAGTAGACATAACTGATTCGGGAATCGGGATGGATGAAAAAATACTAAAGAAGATATTTGAGCCCTTCTTTACAACAAAGCAAACGGGAAGAGGGACAGGAATGGGACTTGCCGCTGTATACGGTGCAATCAAGAATCATAAAGGGGCAATAAATGTTTTCAGCAAAACCAATAAGGGAAGTACATTTAAAATTTTCCTACCCCTTGACCAAAAAATATATGATATAATTGAAGAAGCCAGTGAACCCGGAACAATAAGCGGTTCCGCAAACATCCTCCTGGTGGACGATGAGGATATCGTTTGTAAAGTGGCTACTAAAATGCTGGAAGTCCTGGGCTATAAAGTTATAGTCTGCAAAAACGGGTTAGAAGCAATAAATGAATATAAAAAGTCATGGCAGCATATTGACCTGGTGATTCTTGACATGATTATGCCCGAAATGAATGGCCGGGATACTTTTATTGAAATGAAAAAAATAAATCCCAAAATTTCTGCACTGCTTTCATCAGGATATAGCATGGATGATGATACCAAGGAAATATTTCAGCAGGGTATTAAAGGTTTTATACAGAAGCCATACAACAAATCGGAGATTTCTCAAAAAATTGCAGATGTATTAAAGCCCTAAAAAAGATTGGTAATTATTTTTTCAGCTTCTCATTAAAAAAATCCATGAATTCGGAAACCCTTCTCCTCCAATAATCCCAATCATGGGTATTATACTTTTTCTCTAAATAGGTTATTTCATATCCGCCATGCTTTTTCTGAAGCTGCCTTAACCTGATGGCAAGAAGTACAGAATGCCCTTTTCGGATTGCGCGCTCCTTTCCTCCATGATAAAGGTAAACCGGCGTATCTTTTAAGTTTACAGCAAGTTTCATTATGTTATCATCATCATGCCAGCGTTTCTTAAAATACTTATACTTGCCATAAACAGCAATAAACCTTTTTGTCCTCGATAATGACACTGAATCATAGTCACCTGATAATCCTGTTGCAGCGCCAAAGGTATCATTATATGTTGCAGCCAAAAGAATGGCGCCCCTACCGCCCGTAGATGCTCCCACGATTCCAGTCATTTCCCTTTCTTTAGCAATTCCAAACTCTTCGCGTAAATAATTAATTAAAACTTCCCCTACAAACTTCCCCCCGGGAATTTTTCCCCACATGTAGGTTGTTTGCGGGTAAAACTTTGTTTCATAAACAGTCTTATACATGGCGGGACAAACAATTATGAATTTATACATATTAGCAAACTTCTCAATATTTGTTTCCTTCTCCCAGTTTCGCAGGGATCCGCTGTAATCATGCAGGGCAATGATGGTCCTCAAGTTATCACCTTTTTCATAACCCTTTGGGAAATAAATCTGCACCTTTGCACTGGACTTTACACCTTTGTGCGTATACTCTACTTTGAGGTTTCTCAACCATTTCCCAGGCTTAATTGTGCCTTTGAATTCAAATCCACTGGCAGAGACAAATATGCCTGTTATAATTACTGCACAGGCTATTGTAAAATATCTTTTTACGTGACAATTTTTATTATTCATTTCCTTATACAACAGCCCCCTGTGAAAATTTCAGTGCCAATTATTGGTTGTAATTATAACCAATAACTTTATTTTTTCAAGGAATTAATCTCAATTAAAAGAAATATTTACATGAAATAGAGAAGTTTTCTCCAACAACAATTGGATCATGACGCGGTGAAACATCAACAAATAACTCAATGCCAAGGCTCATGGGGATACTTGAAAATAACCAGTCATATCCGATGGTACATCCATATGCAAATTCATTATAGGAGTCTGTGCCTTTAATCTTATAATCGGTCAAAGAACCTTTAAGAGAATCTCCAGTATGGCTATTCATGCCAATAAAGATATCTACATGGAAACCTGAAAAAAAGCGCATGAGGAACTGAGCGCCCACAGCAAGATTACGGGAATTATTTGAAAGGGGATTATATGCAAAAAGCCCTCCAAAACCAAAATTATCTGAGAAATAATATCCGCCCCGTAAAGCTATTGAACCCCCATCTTTATATTGACTTGTTTTTTCAAAAATAAAAATTCCATAACCTGCAGATGCGCCGATAAAGGCATCGTAGTCTTTCTGACTTGCTGACTCTGCACTATTTAACAAAAAACTGCATGCGGCTAAAAGGGTGAGAAATAATAAACAGGCTCTTTTCATAATACCTCACAAATACGATGAAAAATCAATTTTAATTTATTGGCAAGACCAATCTGAATCCAATATAAAAATTTTTCTTAGACGGATTAAAGGGCGTTCTGAAAGCAGAACGCAGGTTATATTTATTGGAAGACCATGAGCCTCCCCTTATTACTTTTGACTTTCCCTTTTCAGGCCCAACGGGATTATCGGCTTGGCTTGTTTTATAATAGTGATCATCATACCAGTCCCCGCACCATTCATAAACATTACCGCTCATGTCATATAATCCCCAACGGTTAGGCCTCTTTTTACCGACAGGCCGAGTTTCATCCCGCGAATTTAAGTTATACCAGCAATACCTGTCATTAATTTTTTTGCCCCAATAATAGGCACCCTTTTTTCCCGCACGGCATGCATATTCCCATTCAGCTTCCCTGGGCAGCCTTACATTTACACCATACCTGGTGCTGAATTTTTTACAGAATTCCAGGGCATCGTAGTAACTTACCTGTTCAACGGGGTTGTTTCTTCCTTTGAAGCTGCTTGGATTACTGCCCATAATCTTTTTATACTGTTTCTGTGTTACTTCAAATTTGCCCATCCAGAAAGAACTGACTTTTACTTTATGCATTGGCCGCTCAGAAAAATAACCCCTTCTCTTTGCTGAACCCATTTGAAAACTGCCGCCCCTTATAAGTACAAACTTAATGCCGCCAATTATTTTCACTTTTTTTTGGTAACCGCCTTTCTTAAAGCGCTTTCTGCCCTGCCCCGTATTTGGAACAAGAAACAAAATTACAACAGAAAGAAGAACAAGTCTTTTTAACATTATCTTTTTCATAATAAATATATATACCTCAAAAATAATCGGTGGTGTAATTTTCACCTGACAAAGGTGATATAACGATAAAAGCTCTTAAGTACAACCTTCTTGTGTTTTTCTGTCATTATCTTTTTAAGTAATTCAATGACCTTTTTTAAACCCTTTCTTTTCCTCAATTTCTCTTTCAGCGTCCCATAGTACTCGGAATCGGGCTTATTTAATTCTTCCATTGCCAGGCCTAAAGGAGTCATTCCCGATTTATCCTTCAGTTCAAGGTCGGCACCTTTTTTAATAAGAAGTTTTATAATTCTTAAACTGCTGCTGAACTCCCTAACAGCAATATGCAGGGCGGTGCTCTTTTCCCTGACATTAAATTTCTTATGATATTTCAATGTGCCACCATTAATATTGGCCCCTTTTTTAATGAGAAACCTCGTAATCTTTATATTCCCTTTCTGAACTGCCAGGTGCAGGGGGGACCACCCATAATTATTTTTTACATTAATATCCGATCCTCTTTTAATGAGTTCTTTAATTATTCTGAAATGACTTGAGGTGGATGCATAATGAACTGCTAAATGGAGCGGCGTATCACCCTGATAATTTTTAGCATCTATCAATGCGCCCTTTTGCAATGCCAGCCTAACTATGCTGTAAATGCCGTTCTCTGCGGCAGCGTGGAGGTATGTTTCATTCCACATATCTCTCTGGTTAATGCGGGCACCCTTATTAATAAGGATCCGGGAAACCTGTGTGCTCATAGAATATGAAAGGGGGGAACATTTATAAATATTCAAGGCATTAACATCTGCACCATTTTTAATGAGAACCGAAATAATTCTTTTATGCCCCCATTCAACAGCATAATGCATGGGTGTATTCAGATTAATGTCTTTTGCATTAACATCATTTCCCTTCCTTATCAATTTAATTACAGCCTTTACTTTACCCGATTTTACTGCAACATGGAGGGGAGAAATACTCAGTTTTATTTTTTTCTTAACATCATATTTGATTTTTTTATCTTTCTTAACTGTATCCCCTTTTATTTGAGTATTAACACCCTTCCTTTCAGGTGCCGTAGAACAGCTAATAACGACAGGGATAAATAATACAGATAATAGTACTTTAATA
>JBHPHB010000160.1:0-6721 GCA_042569985.1 Spirochaetota bacterium
ATAATCAGGAATAATTGAATCAAGCCTGTGTTTTTTCTTTGAGACAATTATATTTGATATATTCTTTTTGTTGGCTTCATTAAGGGCATTTTTATAAATATTATAAGTCTGTTGACTGAATATTGTATTTTTTCCTTTTGATTCATAATAGTAAGCACCTGTGAATATTAATACACTAATTACAGAAGTGATTACTATCAAAATGTAATTAATGTATTTTAATTTTAAGGTGCACTTAAGCGTAGGCACCGTGAAGCTGAAATTAGAATTAAATAAAAATGTTCCATTGATTAAAAAGTAAATCATTGGAATTGCAAGAAAATAGTTTAGCCTGTTCGGCCCAATTGGCAGAATGCCAAGAAAATACAGTACCCATGTAATGATAAGCAGTATCATGAAATATATATCGATGCTCTTAAGAAATATTAAATCAATTATAGAACAAGTATTTTCTGGATTTATTACATCAGCCTTATGGAATATGTGTTCTTTGCTGGAGTCAACATGGTCAAATGATTTTTGATTTCTGCAATCATTAAGAAGAGTGTATAGTTTTGATATAGTTTTAATTATACCTAGGAATATAAGGATAGAAAAAGATAGTTTAAAAATACTTTCAAGTGTATTGCCAAAAATTGACAGATGAAATTTATGTTTGAAATGAAATAGTATTGTAAAGAACTTATTCAGGGAAAGTTTAAAGTTCGCGTGGAAACTGTCAAAATTACTATAGGATGCTATATATTTTGACCAGTAGGTTTTTGCTTGAGATGATAAGAGCACATACCTGATATCAAATAAGTAAACCAATGCAATGCCAAGTATAAAAAATGAAACCGGCAACAATGCTTTTAAGGATGTTTTTATATCTCCTTCCAGCAGGTGTTTTATACCTAGTATAATAAATAACAATATATTAATTGAAGCAACAATTGGGTAATTATAGCTAAAGAATGGTATAAGCAGGTATGGAATTATTAATATAAAACTTCTCATTGAATAGGGCCTGTTGCTTTTCAAATAGTTGTACATGTTGAGATATTGAATTATGGCGATGGTTGAACAAAGCGACTCCATTGAATAATGTTTTACCTGCATGAAATATAAGATGGTCGTGGGAAAAGACAAATAAATTATTAAAAGTAGAACGGTTTTGTAATAATGGTAATTTAAATCTGAATTATCAAAAATCTTTTTGCCCAGGTAAAACGAGATGAGGAAGATGTTCAGCATTTGTGCTGTTAATGGAATAATTCTTAATGAAATATAATTAAAATTAAAAAATGAAGTGAAGAATTTTATTATAAATAAATATAGCTTTGGGAAATATTGCCAGTATGATAAAGGACCGAATAATTCTTTTATTGTTTTAAATTTGAGATTATAAATAACAAGCCATTCATCAAGCCAAAAGGCTTTTTCAATGTATAGATTATAAGCTTGAATAATAATGACTGGTAGAATAATGCCAGTTAGTGCTAATATATATATTTTTTTGCTTTTCATTTTGTTTTAAAATATTATTTTTTATTGGGGAAGTGTTTTTTCCCCACTGTTGAATTCAGGGCATAGAGTATTATTGCTATGCACATATATATAAAAATGCGGGGCTGAACAATGCTGGTTATTGAATCATGATAAAAGATAATAATTTCACCAACGAATAGTGCTGCCAGTCCCGTAACTATAAGAACTCTTGATGTCATGGTGGATATGTATGGTGTAAATATTCTTTTATTAAAATTATTTAAAATGAAATATGCCATGATATATACAATGAGAATAACATAAATACAAATATTTACTATTTGATAAGATAAATTAGGTATTTTCCATGGGGCAAATGTACCAGGCAGTATTGACGCAAAAGAGAACCAGAAGAGTATCTTGAAAACATCCAGATTTTGGCCTTCCTTTAATTGAATGCTGCTACTAAAGACTATTAATGGCAAGATGGGGATTAAGTGACGGTTGCCAAAGGACCCGCCCGGAAAAGACCTGAGGAAAACCGCGCCAAAATACATTCCAAGGATCGTTAATGCAGCCCATAAAAATTCAAATCTAAAAAAGAATTCCCTTAAGCATAGCAGTCTCATTAGAAGAACAATGCAAAAAATAACAAGGGGATTGAATATTAAATAATCATATTCAATTAATCTTTTTAACATGAATGCAATGGGATTTTTAATGCTTTTTTTATAATCCCTGAGCTTATGTACTGTTTCTTTAATAACTTTGTCTGACATATTCAGTTCTTTACAGCGGGAGATAAGCTTTTCTTCGGTTAACCCTGGTTGAGCCGGGTTCTTGAACCAGATATTTAAATATTTTTTCTGTTTATAAGTAATAGTGTAGAAATAGTATTCCGGAGAAAAGTAAAAGGGCTTAAATGTGCCGTATAGAAAAAAGTGTATTACCAATCCAATTAAAATGACACATGAAACCCCGGCAAAATAGCTGAGTACATTTTTGACATGTGATCTTAAAAAATATAATAATGTTGAAACAGAGGAGATAATTCCCGGGAAAGGGTGTATAAGAAAACACATGCCCACCAGGAGTCCCGAAACCAGGATGAGGGATCGTTTTTGTTTCAGCCTGTATAATACTAAAACATATAGTAAGGTAAAAGTAATAGCTGTGCATATAATGTGGTCATTATATACCTGGAAGTAGGGCAGTAAACATGTGCCCAAAATTAAACCCAGAAATGACCAATTCCTTATCCTGTTCTCGATTTTAAAGATTTCAGCAAGCTTGTTGAAAATGTGATAGATAATTATAAGTGCAGTGCCGCTGGAAGTAATTGTAATCCAATAGTAAAATATTGCTTTACCGGTTTTGCTATTAATATCAATAAGTTCATTGATGGGTAATGTAAAGAAAAGGGAATATAATGCCAGCAAGGGAGGTTTGTCCGAATAATAGTGGCCATTCCTGAAAATCATATCAAAGAAATTTAAGTAGATGGAATGGTCGGTCCATACTACGTTATGCTTTAAGATACTTTCAATTAGAGCCAGGCGGCTTTTTTCATTCACACTTTCCGGAAGGGTATGGCTGAAGAATATTATTAATATGATAATTACAAAAACAATAAATCCCATATATGAATTGTAATCATTAATACGGGAAAACATTTTCCGGAAGAGTTTGCCTTTTAGCATAAGTGTTTGAACCGATCCTGATATTGGCCAATGCATTTGTATGGTTTTAAAAATCACATTTTATTCTTTGTCAATGTCAATACATTTTTTTTATTATTTTGTTGACCTTGAAATGAATATTTATTCTAATTTCTTTTTTCTGTACAAAAAAATTAATTAAAAAATAAATATTATGAAAACAATTTCAATAATTATTCCCTGCTTTAATGAGGAAGAGAACCTTCCTGAGTTGTTTAAAAGATTATCTTCTGCATCAAAAAAATGGAAGTATAAATGGGAAGTTTTATGCATAGATGATGGTTCATTTGACAGAACAAGTGAAATCTTACAAAAACAGAATAAAAAAGACAAAAGGTGGAAATTGATATCTCTTTCGAGGAATTTTGGCCACCAGACGGCGATTTCATGTGGAATTAATTATGCAATTGGTGATGCTGTCATTATTATTGATGCTGATTTACAGGACCCTCCTGAGGAACTACACCGGTTTATAAAAAAATGGGAGGAGGGTTACCATGTTGTTTATGCTATAAGGAAAAAAAGAAAAGAAAATATATTAAAGAAACTGAGCTATTGGATTTTTTATAGATTGATGGCTAAGCTTGTGGATTTTGATATACCCTTAGATTCCGGTGATTTTTCAATAATTGATAGAAAGGTTGTAAATGTTCTTAAATCATTGAAGGAGAGAAATAAATTTGTAAGGGGATTGCGGTCCTGGTCAGGTTTTAAGCAGATAGGCCTGGAATGTGAAAGACATGCACGCTTTGCCGGGGAACCGAAATATACTTTTAGAAAATTACTGAAATTAGCATTAGACGGAATACTTTCCTTTTCTGCATTTCCCTTGAAGATTGCAACATATGCTGGTTTGATAATATCATTTTTATCTTCCATGGGACTGGTTTTCACATTAGTGCAGCGTATATTTAGAGATTTTTTCAGCAAGATTGGATTGGCTCCTGTTCCCGGTTATGCGACAATTGTTATTTTGATTCTTTTTCTTGGAGGAATTCAGCTTTTATTCCTGGGCATTATTGGCAATTACATCAGTAGAATATTTGATGAGGTAAAAGCCCGCCCTAGCTGGGTAATTGAAGAAATGACCGGTATAAAAGAATACACTAATGCTAAAAAGTGAAAAAAAGAAAAATCTTACAATTGTTGGTGGTGGTATAACGGGACTTGCAGCTGCTTATATTGCCGTAATCAACAATTGGAATGTAACAATTTTAGAGGCCGAAAGTGATGTTGGCGGCCTAATGCGTACATTTAAAATCGGCGGCAACAGGTTGGAATGTTTTTATCACCACTTCTTCAGCCACGATAAAGAATTAACATGGCTCATTAAAAGTTTGAACCTTGAAAAAAATCTTACCTTTAAAAAAACAACCATGGGAATATTCAGAGATAAAAAGATCTATGATTTTAGTACACCTCTTGACTTGATGAAATTCAAATCGATTGATATTTTTGATAAATTAAGGTTTGCATTGTCAACTTTATATCTTGGAAAGCTATCCTCCTGGAGGAAGATGGAATCTGTTTCAGCGATGGAGTGGTTTTATAAATATGCCGGGAGAGGTGCAACCGAAGCAATATGGAAGCCAATGCTGGATATTAAATTCGGAACATACTCAAATGAAGTTCCCGTATCATGGATGATTGGAAGGCTTTCTCAAAGAATGAATTCAAGAGATGGCACGGAGGAATCACTTGGTTATATTCGTGGAAGCATGCAAACATTAACAGATGAAATAAAAAGAGAACTGGAAAAAAATAATGTAAAAATCATAACCAATGCTGAAGTAATTGATCTGAGAATTGAACATAATGAATTGAAAGAGATTATAACATCAAAAAACAATTTTAACAATTGCCATTTTCTCTTTACGATCCCAACTTCAAATATTGCAAAACTTGTTAGAAAAAATAACATGCCTTATGCGGATAAACTTTCTGAGATTGAGTATTTTAAAGCACTCTGTTTAATTCTCGTATTAAAGAATAAATTAAGCAATATCTATTGGCTTAACATTGCAGATGAGGGTTATCCTTTTGGAGGTATTATTGAGCATACAAATTTTATAAATCCCGGTGAATATAATGGCCTTCATATTTCTTATCTTTCAAGATATTACTCAAAAAAAGAAGCTCTTTCTAATATGAATAATTCAGAGATAGAGGAAATAATGATGAAGGGTATTAAAAGAATATATCCAGACTTCAAATTATCTGATGTTTTAGATTTATATATGTATAAAACAGATACAGCTGCAACATTATGTGATTTGAATTTTTCCGGAAAAGTTCCAAAATGTAAAACTCCCATAGGGAATATGTATATTGCTTCCATGCCCCATGTTTACCCTGATGAAAGAAGCTGTAACAATTCAATAAGGGTTGCCGCAGAGGCTTGCAGGGTTATGGGTATGGATTCATCATTTGTTCCATATGGTTCATCCCTTTCCGGGAAGATAGGTTTTTGAAAGTGAAAAGAAATAAGATATTTATATTTATGGTAATTCCTGCAGTTATTCTTGCTGTAATGGCAATGCTCAGAATAGCTTTTAATTGGACCGGAGAACTGCTCCCCGATCATGCATCAGGTGCCTGGATAAATCTTGCAGTCGATTTTATCAAGGGTATTTTTTACAGGCCCCTTTATTCTATTGAGACCGGATATGGGGGAACACGTTTCATGCCGGTCTTTTTCATTGCCTATTCATGTATTTTGAAAATTACTGATGATATTGTTTCTTCGGGAAGTATAATAAATGTTTTAACAATTATTGGCATATATTCTGTAATATTTTTAATTTTAAGGCAATTTAAAATAAATAGAGTGTGGGCATTACTTTTCGCCGGTTGCATTTTTATGAGCCCATCATTAAATGATGCGTTGACGAGCATAAGGGGAGACCTGCTTGCATCATTGTTCAGCATTAGCGGGATCCTGTTCAGCATAAAGTATTTTAGAGATAACCGTAATGCTGCATTGCTTCTTGCTGTATTCTTTTTTGAACTTACCTTTTTTACAAAACTCACATCCCTTCATGGTATTAGCTCTGTTTTTATATGGTATATAATTAATGGCAGAAAGAAAGATGTACTTAAGCTGGTTAGTATATTTGTTATTATTGCGGGCCTTGGGTTGATTTTAATTAATGCAGCCAGTAATGGTGAGTTCATTAAAATTATGCTGGCCAGTGCAACAGGCGGGGCAAGTTTTAGTAACATTGTAAATGGGCCCAGGTGGTTTTATTTTGTAATGCTTAATGCAGATTTACCTGTCCTTTTGTTTTTACTGTTAAATATTACTGTCTTTATCAAATATTTTAAAGATTCAATTCGTTCATTGCCCGGATTATATTTTTTGTTTACATTGGCTGTCACAATTGTTATCTGTGGATCTCCCGGAGCCTGGAGTAATCATCTCATTGACCTGTTTATATCCCTGGTACTTTTTATTGGATTTCACACATGTCGAAATGAACATACCCATGCTTTTTTTAGGATCCCTTTAATTATCATTCTTCTATTTTCTTTAATTC
>JBHPHB010000161.1:0-6395 GCA_042569985.1 Spirochaetota bacterium
TTGTATCTCTTTAAATATCTTGCATATCTGTTAAATTTTCCTAAACTACTTCTACAGAATAATGTACACAGATAAATTGTATAAATACAAAAAAGAAGACCTTTTAATTTTCATTATTAGTTCCATCAGGGTAGGGGATATCCATACAGCAATAACCGCCGGTGAAACACTGAAAAATGATACTAAATTGTATTCTGAATTCCTTTACAACCTTGGCAACCATTACAAAGAGATTGACAATCTTAATGATGCAATAAGTTGCTATAATGATATAATTATTAAATGTCCCAATACTAAATATGTTGAAATGGCAATGATTTCTATTTCGGAAATCAATATACAGAAGAAGATGTATAAAAAAGCTATCGGTATTGTCAGTGAAGTAAAATCGAAAAAACACTTCACCAAAAAAATATCATTAATCATTATATCATATTTCAAAACAGGAAAAAGCAAAAAAGCAATTACACTAACTAAAAACAATACAGGTATATTGCTCAGGAGCCCCCATGGTGAAGTTGTCATGAAAGCAAATCTTTTGTATTATTATGGTAGAAGTAGTTTAGGAAAATTTAACAGATATGCAAGATATTTAAAGAGATACAAGGGCAATTCCCAGCTTGTCAGTTATTATACCGGTAAAATATATTACCGATTAAAAAAGTTTAAAAAATCATATTATTATTTTTATAAGCTCTCACTTACCGATAATAACTATAGAGAAGAGGTTTTATATTATCTTGGCAAGATAAGTTTATTTGTTTACAGGAAAACAAGCCAGGCAATCAAGTATTTTAATGAGTTAATTTTAAGTGGGGAAGTATCCGAATATAATATATATAGAAGGAAAGCACAGATTGAACTTGCAATTATTTATAATGAAACTGAAAGAAAGGGTAAGTCTAAAATAATTTTGGATGAAATAATTAATGGAAACGGCAGTAGTATCTATAACTCACAGGCAACTAATTTAAAGGAAAGTTTTAGATTAAAATCAGCCAATTGATTAAATCTTATGAAAAATAAAACAAAAATTGTAATAATAAACGGACCCAACCTGAATTTATTGGGCGCAAGGGAAACAAATTTATACGGTAACAAATCACTGGATGAAATAAACGACCTGGTCCAAAATTTTGCCGATGATAATGGTGTTAACGTTGACTTCAAACAGTCAAATTCTGAAGGGGGAATTGTTGACATTATTCACTCCTGCAAGGATGCCCAGGGCATTGTTATTAATCCCGGTGCTTATACTCATTCATCAATTGCCATAAGAGATGCCATTTCGGCAGTATCAGTCCCCACGGTAGAAATACATCTTTCTAATATCCACTCCAGGGAAGAATTCAGAAAGACATCATATATTGCTCCTGTCTGTGTTGGCCAGATATCAGGCTTTGGTCATGATTCATACTTGCTGGGCATACAGGCCATGGTAAATTATTTGCATAACAAGTCATAAATTTCATTCTCCTTTCTTCTTCAAAGACAGCCCATTTACACATTTTATGCTTGATTTTTTTTAAGTATTTATTAGTGTACGTATATGACACAGGGATGAAATCAATCCAGTGATTAAAGGAGGAATCAATGAAAGTAGATATTCTTATCCAGAACCTTTTCAATCTCTTTATCTTTGCACTAATCGTAGAGATAGCTATTATGGGAATATTCTCAATGACTGCAATTAAAGACTTTTCAGAATCACGTCCTGTTGCTATAGCCCGGGATGTAATTGTCCTGGCACTTGCAGTGTTTTTATGCTATAAATACTCTCAGTTCAATGTACTCAAACAAACGGGTATATCACTGACCAAGATACTCAATACAGTAATCAGCGCACTTGTTCTTTTCGGAATGACTAACCTCATTAAAAATTTCTTTAGTAACGTTCGTAAGGGTTGATTTTTATTATAATACATGCTGTTCTTAGTCAAAACCATAGTTTCCCGGAAAACAATGCACATTATGCTTAAGACTTTACTTGCCTTTTCGTTTTTCAGATAAGATAATTGGATTGTTTACCTGACAACAAATAAATATATTTTTCAATGTAAGGTAGATAATATATCTTAAAATATCTAACTATTAAAAATTTATTAAATGCCGCAAGGTTTGAGTACTTTTTATACGAGGCGGAGGTAACTTCCGATAAGATATATTATGTCGCCTTACGAGAGGTTTGCATATGAGGGGTTTGAATGCAAAAACCTTAAATAACAATACTATTACAGCTAAAGCTCAATGATTTAATGCCCTTCCATTACATATATTCTTTCAAAGCAATATAGCTCCTGCTATTTATCTAATAAGTCTTTTTCTTGAAGTTTTGGAATAATATCTTCAAGTCCTAACTTTCCCAGCGTTTCCATTTTCTGTAATCCCGTTTTATTTCCATATCCTCTTAATTTATAATACTCATCCATCATTTTATCAAACTTATCCCTTTCAATTATCGAACCCCTCCTTGTGATATGTTCACTCCCAGGACCAGGTAAAAAGAAATCCGGATTGAATATACTGAAAAATCCTTCTTCTTTTTCAAGGGGAACGGTATATTGCACTTCATTTAAAACATCATCCTTTCTTCCAACTCTATACCCTTCGTAGGCATTTATTGCCCTCTGCATGTTAAATGAACGGCTTCCCGTTTGGTAATAATCTTCTTCTGAATAATCGATCCCTGTGACGGCAGACAGCAACTTACTTTCTAATTCTGGTTTGCCAACAAAATCCCCGGCACCATGGGCTATGGTAAGTGGAAACAAGAAATCGCATAAAACAAGGTTTTCCTTAGCAAATCCCCTATCCTGTATTATTTTCCCTGCCAATGCCTTTCCATCATAGGTGGAAAAATCTCCGGCACTTTCACTTCCCCAGAACCTTTTCGCCATCTTCAGAATGGCCTTTGTATCGATGTCTGATAATATACCATCAGTTGAAAGCCACATTGCCCATTTCATTAAGGCAAATGCAGTTTCATGAAATTGACTCATTGCACTGGTTGATTCAGTTGCGTAAAATATGCTATTGACAATGAAATACCTGGGGCAATATGTATTGGCATGGTAACCGCTTTTTGTTAGATAGGTTTCCGTAACCTTCTCAGCATCTTTTCCCAATATTTTTGCTGCCCTTATGCTCCCCTGTGCAAGGGTATCTCCCATTCCTTTTCCTGCTACAATTTGGTCCATAAGTATTTCCAGAAAATCTAAACTTCCAAGTTTTGAAAAGGGCATACCCATATCATCATCAATAATCCCTCTCTCATTGCATCCATTTATTAACCTGAATAGATTACTCATTTCCTGGGTACAGATTCCCTGTTCATTAGCCATCAAATTTGCAAAGAATAAGTTCTCCGAAGACTCACCGTCATGGTGTATCTTATCCCATGTATGATACATGTATACAGACTGACAGTTTTTAAGTGAACTTTCCTTTCCCGATACATGGCTATAAATACCCCTGCCGCATCCCACCTGGCATCCGGGACAGTGTCTGTATTTCACGAGTTCAACACCATTTATAACAGGAGGAATTATATCCCGGCCTTCAGTAAGTTGTAATATATCCCTGTTGATCTCTTTTAATATTTCAGGCCTGGCAACGGATGTTTTCTTTGAGCCTGAGGCAACAATTGCTTTTAGGTTTTTAGAACCCATGACAGCACCAAAACCGCTTGCACCTGAGGAACTGGCATTTCCCATTATTGTTGCATATCTAACCATATTTTCACCGGCAGGGCCAATACATATAGATTGAGATTTAGCTCCGTATTGTGACTTTAATTTCTCCAGTGTTTCAAATGTGTTAAGGCCCCATAGAGCCCCGGCATCCAGTATTTCAATCTTATCTTCATCCATATACATATATGAATGCTTTGGCGCTTTACCCGAAATAATGACTCCGTCATACCCGGCTGCTTTTATCTTAGTACCAAAGCTGCCACCTATGCCGCTGACACCATACTGCTCCGGATACATATAAGGAGACTTACCGCCAATAATCCATCTCGAGCCAGATATTGCCGGAGTTCCCGCAAGTGGACCGGTCATTAATATTAAAGGATTGTCCCTGTGAAATGCATCATGTTTATTATTGATGGTATCCCAGTATATTTTAGAAACAAACCCCCTGCCGCCGACAAACCGTTCACCAATATCTGCCGTTGACAATATATCTTTTTCACCTGATGAAAGATCAATCCGTAATATTTTACCATGCCAGCCATAAGTTTTCACCATCAAAACCTCCGGTTATAAATCTGTTCATTGCCTTACATTAAATCAATCTAAATTTTGAAGTCAATATTTTATTAAAAAAAACTCCTACCTTTAGTTATCCTTGCTGATTATTTTTATTAATTAAACATACCGCAGATTTAAAAAAACGACATCTGCCAAAGAAGCGTGAATCTTTTCTATCTCCATGTATTGCTATTTTTTAAAAACAGGAAAGATAAACTTGTAAAAAAGAGTACATTCTTAAACTAATGGAATGAACAAATTGCTGGAGCATGTTGCAATCAAAGAAAGGTTCATAATGCTGCGCATATAGCAGGCATTTTAACCTAAAGTGATAATTAAAATTTATTTCCACTTTTACGGGGTCTCAATTATACCTTGAAGAAATCAACCTTGGCCCTAAGGCTTTCTGCCATGCCGGCAATCTCTTCGGAACTACCCGACAGGTCTTCAGCGCCGGTAGCATTGGACTGGGTTAATTCGTTTATATTAGTAATAGATTTTGAAATTTCACTTGTTGCGTTGTTCTGTTCTTCCGTTGCTTTTTTCACCTCTTCAAGCCTGTGCCTTACTGTCTCAAGGCTGTTGTTTACCTCATCCCTTGTGGTTAATAGTATTTTCATCTGGCTTGAAATGTCCTCCACGAAATCATCAACAGTGCCAATCTGTTCCAATATTGTATTTACAGTATCATAGGCCTCTGAGGTGCTCCCCATTCCTATCTCAATTTCGGAATTGTTAACCTTTACCAGTGAATCAATCTCTTTTATGCTTGATGCGGTCTGATCGGCTAATTTAGAAATTTCATCAGCCACTACGGCAAAGCCCCTTCCTGCCTCACCGGCACGTGCCGCTTCAATTGCTGCATTCAGTGACAAGAGATTAATTTTATCGGAAATGTCATTTATAATTTCAACAATGTTTAACATCTTTTGTGAGCTGCCAATTATTTTGTCCATACTGTTATTCATGTTATTTAAGGAACCTTCGCCTGACTTAGCTGTAGTTGTTATATGGTCTGAAACTAATATTATACCATGGACCCTATCATCCATTTCATTGATAGAGACTGAAAGGTTTCCCATTTTTTCCAGAAGAATTTTAAGCATATCCAGCTGGTCAGAAGAACTCTGGGCAATATTATCAATACCCGCAGAGATTTCCTCAATCGTTGCTGATACCTCCTCGGCAGTGGCAGCCTGGCTTCTTGCATTATCTGAAAATGCACCGGTAGTACTTGTCATCTCTTCAGAAGATACGGCCATCATGTTTGCGGCATTTTTTATATCCAATATGACATCCTTAACTTTTACAACAACTTCCCTCTGGGCTGACAGCAACTGGTTAAGTTCGTCTTTTCCTTCCACTTTAACATCAACTGTTAAATCACCCTTTGATATTTCATTTGCAATATCAACGCCGTAATACAGTGGCTTCTCAATACTCCTGGTAATGGTTACACTCAATATGATCGAAATAATAATTGAGATGGCAATTATAACCAGCAAAATAATAATTGTCCTTATATTTGTGCTTTTTATATCCTCATCAACCACCTCCATCCTGTCTGAATACAATTGCGAAATATCTTTCAGGTTTTCTTCTAAAGTTCGAATACCCTTTTTATACTTTGCCATAACATTAATTACCCGGTTTATTGTTCTTATCTCACTGGATAACATTTTTTTATAAACACTGTTCATTCCTTTTTTGTATTTAGACAGCTCAACCAGCATTGACTCAACTAATTCATTGCCGCCTGTATTTTTTATAATTATATTAATACCGTTTAATTTTTTTTGGCAATGTTCATACTGCTCCAGCCATTTTTTATAATAACCGTTTAAAAATACCGGGGATTTATGAAAAATAATCATGTTTTTTTCATGTTGACGCATTCCGTGAATTCCGGCCAGTGCATGCGCAGAGTATTCAGCAACTCTGGCATCGTTCTTTATAAACCTGGTAGTAGATTTTGAAATATTATTAATGCTTAAAAATCCTGTTAAGCCCAACACAAGCATAAGTATCAGAATAACCGAAAAGGATATTCCCAGTCTCCTGCCGATTTTTAAATCAGTTAGAATTTTCACTATAACTACCTCCGATAAACATAAAGACAACAATAACGCTATACTTATATAT
>JBHPHB010000162.1:0-6389 GCA_042569985.1 Spirochaetota bacterium
CAACGGCGGCATAAAAAAATAGATAAAGAAAAATCATGCAAAATGAAAAATAAAAAGGAGTGAGCCAATGAAGTATATCAAAATCAGGGAAAAAAATTATAATGAAGTTCTGAAGAAACTCAAAAAGGAATATGGGGATGATGCCATACCCATAAGCCACAAATATGTAAAAGAGGGCGGGCTGCTGAATTCACGATTTTTCGCTAAGGATGTTGTTGAGCTTACAGCGGCTGTTCAGGACAAAAAAACTTTTTCTGATTTAAATAAATCCAGAAAGAAAATTGATATTACGGTTGGTGATTCTGAGAAAAAAGAATTAAACAGGGATGAAAGAAAAGAATTCGATGATATCGTTCTCAATACGCAAAAGAAAACTAATCTGCATAAACCGGATAGAGTCCGTGATACCGGGATGAATGCTTCTGAACAAATTACTCCAAAACCACAAAGGATGAATAAGTTGAGTGATACTGTGCTTCAGCAAAGCGCTAAAACATCTATTGAGGGCAAACCCACGGATGAGCAGAAAGCCCGTTTAGAATCTATCAGAAAGGGCATTGGTGACGAGACAAGGACATTTGATGCAAATGCAAGAATAAAAAAAGATTTTGAAGAAGATTTTAATGAAATAAAGGATACGTTGAATAAGCTGATTAAGAAGTATGAGATGAATGAACCTTTTATTGCTGATGAAGATGTAATAATGAAACCCTATGTCGATATTCTTAAGAATAATGATTTTGATGCAAATGAATGTAACCAGATGATAAAAAAAGTCAAAAATTCAATCAGCAAGGATGATCTTAAGGACAAATACAAGATAGAGAAAAGCCTTAAAGATTTACTTAAGAGCCGTATTATAACAACAGGGCCTTTGAAGACTGGAAATAAAAAGAAAGTAGTAATGTTCATCGGCCCAACGGGTGTAGGGAAAACAACGACAATGGCAAAACTGGGAGCACTAAACTCTCTGCGCGAGGGTAAGAATATTGTTTTCATTACCATTGATAATTACAGGATTGCTGCTACGGAGCAGTTAAAGAAATATGCCGAAATTATGAGAATTCCCGTTTATGCAGTAAATGAGCAGAATGATTTTAAAAATCTTATTGAAAAAGAAAAAGCTGATATTATAATGGTAGATACTTCGGGAAGAAGTCATAATAATACTCTGAAAATCTCTGAAATAAAAAGTTTTGCAGAACAAATTGATTATGATGTTGAAAAAATTCTCTGTGTAAGCGCAAACACAAAGAAAACTGATCTGGATAATATTTTTAAGTCATTTGAGACGATTACTTTTGATAGTGTAATAATTACAAAGGTTGATGAAACAACCTGTGTTGGAAATGTGGTTGGCGTTGCTGATAAATATAAAAAACCAATAGCATATATTACAAATGGCCAGGAAGTCCCTAACGATATTGCGGTAGCAGACCCGGATAAGATTGTTGACATGATTATTGGCAATATTAACATTTAATTTTAGGAGGACTATAGTGGATCAGGCTGCTAATTTAAGAAAATTAGTCTTAGAAAAAGGTGATATCAATGATGTTACCAGGACAATTGCAATAACAAGTGGTAAAGGAGGAGTGGGTAAAACAAGCATTTCCGTTAGCCTTGCAATTGCCTTAGCTCAGAATGATTTTTCTGTAACCCTATTAGATGCTGACCTTGGTTTGGCAAATATTAATGTTATACTTGGTATAATACCTAAGTATAACCTCTATCACGTTATAAAGGGTAAGAAAAAACTCAAAGATATTATAATTGATGTTCCAGAGGGGATTAAAATAATTGCCGGCGCATCGGGATTTCATCAGCTGGCAAATTTAGAACCAAAGCAAAGAAATGATTTTATTTATTCTCTTACTGAACTAAGTTCTGATGATTTTATGATTGTAGACACGGGCGCGGGTGTAGGTCAAAATGTCCTTAGTTTCATAATGGCATCGGATGAAATAATTGTTGTTACCACTCCGGAACCAACAGCAATAACCGATGCATATGGCATTATTAAATCAATTGCTGCGCAATCACCGGATAAAGTTATTAAGCTTATAGTTAACAGGGTAGACTCTGTTGCTGAAGGGAAAAGGGTGGCTCAGAGAGTAATAAACATTGCCGGTCAATTCCTTAATATAAAAGTAGAGAACCTGGGGTTTGTTTTTGATGATATTTATGTAGCCAAGTCCGTTAGAAATCAGAAACCCTTTGTTGTAAGTTATCCCAAATCAAAAGCAGCCGGGTGTGTATCAATAATTGCAGATAGAATTTGTAATAAGGATGTTAAATCAAACAAGGGTTCCGGTTTAACGTCATTTTTTAGAAATTTATTATTAACTGAGGATGTGTGATAGGTGAAAATCACTTGATTTATGAATAATTTATTTTTATATTGTATTGAGAGAATAGCTGATTATCATCCGATTATTTACAGGATTTCAGTATGACTTTACCCGGTTTTAGTATAGAAAATAAGTCAATTTTGATTTTTGGGGTTTCTGCTTTAATTTTGTCTCTAATAACGGGAATCCTGGCTGGGATTGCTTTTGCTGTAGTTTTAATCAGGTCATTGATTATAACTATTGTGTTTGCAGCACTGGGATTTGGTGTAGTTTATATAATTAAAAGATTTATCCCCGAACTCTATGATGTTTTAAAAGGTTCAGAAGAAGTTAATGTTGATGATATTGAAAGTATGGGCGAAGAAGAAATTGATGAAAATTCCAAACAAGATGAGGTTATATCAAATTTAGAAATTGGTGATGAATTGCCCGAAGAACAGGCTCCCCAGGGAGATAAAGAATTTACTGAACTTAAAGGCGTAAATTTTGAGCATTTAGAGAGCGTTGGTGATTTGTCAGATGAAACAACAATGGATACATCTAAGGGCAAACTTGGGAAACATGTTATATCCAGTGAAAAGGTTGCACAGTACGAACCAAAATTAATGGCTGAAGCAATAAGAACAATGATGGGCAAGGACGAGGATTAATCTCCAGGAAGGATTTATGAATAAGAAAAAATATAATGAATTCGACGTACAGAAAGAAGAGAAACTCTGGGAAAGGTTTTTTAAGACCAAAGACCAGGGTGTCAGGGACTACTTTGTAATAAAGTATGCGCCTCTTGTCAAGTATGTTGCCGGAAAGGTTTCCATGGGGATGCCCCAGAGTATAGAATTTGATGATCTTGTTTCATATGGAATCTTTGGCTTAATTGATGCTATTAATAAATTTGACCCTGCCAGAGGTATTAAATTTAAAACTTATGCAATGACAAGGATCCGGGGGGCTATTTTTGATGAATTGAGATCTATTGATTGGATTCCCCGGTCTATAAGACAAAAAGCAAAACAGGTGGAGCAGGTTATTTCTGAATTAGAGAATAAACTGGGCCGCACGGTTGAAGATGAAGAGATAGCAAAGGAGTTGGGCATATCAAATGAAGAATTTCAGAGCCTCTTAAATAAATTAAGCGGTACATCTATGTTGTCCTTAAATGATATCTGGTATTTAGGTGATGATAATGATGAGCTGTCAATACTTGAAACATTGGAAGCACCTGAAAATATGAATCCCGATATTTTGGTTGAAAAAGAAGAAATTCGTGATTATATTATTGAAGCAATTAAGAAACTTCCGGATAAAGAGAAAAAGGTTGTTGTGCTGTATTACTATGAAGATTTAACATTGAAAGAGATAGGCCAGGTTTTAGAAGTGACGGAGAGCAGGGTTTCACAGCTCCATACAAAGGCAATAATGAGATTAAGAGGAAGATTGGGAAGGATTAAGTCTAATATTATCGGTTAAAAAAGTATGAGTAAATTAAAGGATCTATTACTTGAGATTGATAATGGCGGCATGGGTGACCGAGCCGGCCTCGATGAAGATTCAGTTGAGGTATTTGCTGATTCTGTTAAACAGGCATTGAGTTTAGCGTCTGAAGACTTAGGTGTGGATATATCAAAACTCGATTATGAAATCCTTGAAAAGGGCACCAGGGGTTTTTTTGGCATGGGAAGACAGCCATACAAGGTTCTTGTAATGCCATCTGATGTTAACGCAGAATATGATAATCTGGATGAAGTAGAAAGGAAATTATCAAAAGAGCATACCCCCACAGTTACCATGGGCGATCAGAAAAATGTTGACGGTTCTTTTAAGGTTAGAGTTACCAAATCCGGTATTTGGCTTACTATAATTCCCAGGGTTGGAAGAGGTAAAAATGTTCAATCCATTGATGTAAATAATAAGCTCTATTCAATGAAGATAACTGAGCCCAATAACGCAAAGGTTGACAAAGAGGTCAAAAGTCCTTCGGGGAAGCCAGTAAAAATTGGCGACTGGTCCCCCAATCCCGATTATGATTCAACGATTAATATTGAACTCACTGAAGATGAGATGCATGCTTATGTACATTTTGTTCCTCCCCGCTTTTTTGGCAGGCATTTGGAATATGATGAGATAATTGAATCCCTGCGTGGTTCCCGTATCTTAACAGGATTAAAAGAAGATGAAATCAAAAAGTATTTAGAGGAAATGGATTATTCACATCCACTTCTTGCAGCTGAAGGTACCAGAGCTAGAAACGGGAATAACGCTTTTATAGATTATAAAGTAAAGATTGATAAAACAGACATTAATTTTGAAGAGGATGAAAGCGGCAAGGTCGACTTTAGAAACCTTGAGCTTCTTGAAAATGTTGTTGTTGGGCAATTGCTTGCCGTAAAAGTACCGGCAGAAGAGGGTGTTCCCGGCAGGACTGTTACTAACAAGGTTCTGCCTGCGAAACAGGGTAAAGATTCTCCCATGAGATATGGAAAGGGGACTATTTTATCTGAGGATGGAACAGAATTAACTGCTGAAATCAATGGCCAGGTGGTTTTTAAAGCCGGAAGAATCAGTGTAGAACCTGTATATGTTGTTAATGGAGATGTTTCTCTTGAAACGGGTAATATTGTTTTTCTGGGCTCTGTAATTATTTCGGGAAATGTTCAGGATAATTTTGTAGTAAAAGCAGCAGGGAATATTGAAGTAAAGGGCACTGTGCAAAAGGCTTTCCTCGAAGCTGAGGGTGATATAATAATATATCAGGGGATTTCCGGAAGAGAAGATGCGAAGATTGAATCTACGGGCGGTTCAATTTATGCCAAGTTTGTTCAGAATACTAATTTAATAGCAGAAAAGGATGTTGTAATTCCCGAAGGTGTTCTTCATTCAAATGTTGATGCAGGTGATAAGATCTATTGTACCGGGAGAAGAGCAAGAATTGTGGGTGGATTAATAAGGGCCGGCAGAGAGGTTAATGCAAGGTTTATCGGCGGAAGTGCGGAAACTAAAACTGAGCTGAGGGTAGGTATCAACCCAAAAATTTTACAGCAGCTGTCGGAACTGGATAATGTAAAGGAGAAAAACGAGAAGGAACTTGAAGAAGTTTCAAAGAACCTGAAAACATTGACAGGCCAAAGGAAATCATCAGGAGGCAAACTGCCAAAAGAAAAGGAGAAAATGTTTTCAGAACTTACTTCAAGAAATAAAAAAATGGTCGGCAGAATTGAGGAGATAGATTCAGAATTAAGTGAATTGAATGAATATATAAGTATGCTTGAGCACAAAGGAAAAGTGTGTGCTGAAAAATCAATTTACCCCGGGGTAGACATATATATAAAAGACCAGAAATTTTTTGTAAAAGACGAATATAAGCATGTTAAATTTACACTTGAGGGAAGCGAGATTAAAGTATCCGAGTACGATCCTCCTGAGATTTCTGAGGGCCGAAGATTAATGACTTTATCAAGAAGGAGATAGATAGAGGGTTAGTTAAATGGCAATAACACCAATAGACTTACAAGCTAATATTTCTCAGATGAGTGAAGTTGGCAGGGGAGAGCAGGTAAAAACTGAAGCCATAGCGGAGCAGCAGCATCAACGGGCTGAAGAATCCAATGAAAAATCAAAACTTGTCAACACTAAACTTGATGAGATGAAAAAGGCTGAAAAAACGAGAATTGACGAGGAATTGGAAAAAAACAAAAAGGATAATGAAGCATCAAAAAAGAAAAAAGAGCAAGAGAATATTGAAGCTAAAGGGAAAGAAGGAAAAAGAGAAGTATCAACTGATGACAAAATGGGCCTGATTATTGATGTTTTTAAATGAAATAAGGTTGAGTAATATCTAAGGAGACATAATGCAATTTTTTATAATAATTGTTATTAATTTGATTATGGGTGCACTGTTTTATCTTGTTATTAGTCTCAAATTGGAAAAATCTTCTACCCATTTCAGGGAAGATAAACTGAGAAAGGAAATGGATGATATAATTAATGAGTTTAACCTGGTTACTGAAAGGAATGTTTCAATATTAGAAAGTAAAATTGCAA
>JBHPHB010000163.1:0-6351 GCA_042569985.1 Spirochaetota bacterium
AAATGGCAGTTCCACTATGTCGCCTTCATTTTCAAATTCGTCCAGGATATGAAGAACAGTTTTACCGTCGTACCATGGTATTGTGTTGATGCCTGGTGCTATGTTGTCGCCCTTTATTCCGCTAACAGGTATAAAACAGTGGGGGACGATATCTATCTCTTTTAAAAATTTACTGTATTCCTTAACAATTGATTTAAAGATTTTTTCATTATAATCGATGAGGTCCATTTTGTTCACAAGAATGACGATCTGCTTTATGCCCAGCATTGATGCCATGTACCCGTGTCTTCTTGAATTTTCCTTTACACCCTCACTTGCATCAATTACAAGAAGTGCTGCTTCTGCGTGAGATGCACCGGTAATCATGTTTTTTAGGAATTCAATATGCCCCGGGGCATCGAATATTATATAGTCCCTTTTCCTTGTTTTGAAAAATACCCTTGCAGTATCAATTGTGATTCCCTGTGACTGCTCGTCCTTAAGTGCGTCAATGAGGAATGCATACTCAAAGGGTTTGGAGTTTTTTTCGCAATTCTCTTTGACTTGCTCAAGTTTGCCTTCTGGCAGGGAACCTGTATCTGCCAGAAGCCTGCCCACAACGGTGCTTTTCCCATGGTCGACATGGCCTATAAAAACAATATTTAATTTTTCTCTATTGGTCATAGTTACTTACCTGATCGTAGTTGGATAATTACATGTATCCGTCGCGCCGTAAAGTTTCAAGGCCCCCGCCATCGTCCTTGTCCTGGGCCCTTCCGGAACGTTCTGCAATATTTATGGGAATCTCATCTGTATAGGGACTGCCATTGAGACTATACTTATAAGAGACAACATCAAGGCCGCCCACAGTTATATCGGCACTGGTAGTTTGTGTAATAGATTCTGGCACACCAAGGAGCTGTGCCGTTGGCGGGGAAAGATCTACAGTCCAGGAGAAAACTGATGCATTGTTTATTTCCTGCCATTTACCACCTGTTTCTTTTCCGATTATTTTAAGAGTATGAGCACCCTCTGAAAGCCCTGTTAAAGATATGGGAACGGCAATATCAGTTTCGATTCCCCATACACTACCATCAATACTGTACTGATATGATACTACATCAGCCCCTGATACGGTCACATTTATTGAAGTACTGTTTCCCTGGGGAAGTGTGAGATCATCAAGTACAGCCATAACAGGGCCCACACCCTCAAAGTTTGTGACAGCATAGGAAATTTTATTATCATGTATATCTGACACATTCTGCACAAGCAATGTGTAGTTTCTTCCGGTAATCATAGCATAATTTGTGTTAGTAATATTTATTGTCAGTGTCACTGTTCTATTGGTATCATTATATGTGGCACTGTCAATCTCAACCCTGTTCTGGCCCTGAATAAAAAAGTTAGCTACCTGTTGTGCAGAGTCACCATCCAGCCTTTCAGAAAAATTGACAATCACTGAATCACGGGAAATAGCCTCTGCCTTAATTAAAAAAGGAGCCAGCTTATCAAGGCTGGGGGGATTGGGATCTATAAAGCGGTCCTCTTTATACCGCTTGAATTGATCATTATTACAGCCTGCAATTATTATTGAAAAACTGATAAGTAAAGTTATTATTATTCTCATTTTCATGATCCCACCTCCTTAATATCCCCTGACCCTGAGGTCATCAATGAGGATATTGCCTCCCACATCCCCGCCCGATATGGCTTTAAGGCGTATTTTGACATAAGAGGCATTCTTGTATGATGAAAGGTCAATGTGATGGGTTCTCCACCAAATATAGCGTATTATTTCAGCACCTGCATCGGGATTACAGTAGCCATCACCAAAAGCACAATTCCTTGAACAAATAGTAGCTAGAAGCTGGCCAACAAAAAATTTCTTAGGGGTATTATAATTATCAATGATGCCCGCAATAGAATATTCATCACCACCATCACCATCTATGAAAAAATCACCGGACTTTACAAGAGAAAGGTCTTCATTGGTAAGAATATGGCCCGGATATGCCGCATCGGCGCAAAAACCATAGTCAATCGGATCAAAACTGGAGACAATGGTGTCAATATGAACTGAAAGTGTCGGATCAAATCTCCATATCTCAGTAACATTAACATAGTTTTCAGTTGAATCATTCGTATTATCCACAAGAACCATAAGCCTGTCATTAGCGCTGTAGTAATTATCATGGGCAAGCTGTATTGACAGCACCCAGGTGTCTTTACTGTAGAATTGAAAATCCAGTGGTGTAGAAATGTCCACAGAGGCCTCATCACCTGCCTGCCATTCCAGAGTGGAGGCCTTAAGAAAATGTGTACCCTCAGCAGGCAGGGCCGATGGATTGTTAGATTTATCTACCCTGAGCCAATCCTCATCATCACCGGAATCATTGGTAAAAGTTGAAAAGTCAGAATTAAATCCCTCATTAAGGCGAATTTCCTCAGGTGAAGTATCAACAGTGAAATTAAAATCCCCACCATTAAGTGAATTCGAACTCACATCTTCATAATCGCTTAAATCAAGTGTACATGGCCCGCTTAGGCCTGAAACTTCAAAGTATGCTGTCTTTCCATTTTCAAGCCAGGTGGTTGAATCGATTGTTCCACATGACAGTGTTTGAGTTGAGATTGCAGTATTCATTTGTTCATTAAACCTCACAACAATGTGTGTTAAGTCATCTGAAACAGTTACCCCTTCATTTGGTATTACTGAAACAACCTCTGGATTAGTGCCATCTGCTGTTGTTCTAAAATCTATTACCTCATCTGTAACGGCGGTGAGGTTCTCAGTAACATTCAAAGGATTACCCTGAACATCTTTAAAGGGCTGCCACCATGAAGATAGGGTAACGGTGTAATCTATACCGGCATTGAGTGTTCCAATAATTGGATATGTAATTGTCTCATTCCCATTTGACCATTCACCAAAACCAAGAATCCCGGCACCACCTGAAAGGACAGCCAGACCGGTTGTAGTATCCATTGCCTTATCAAAATCAATGACAACACTGCTCTGAGTAATTAATATGCCAGAATTTCCATCTGAAGGAACTGATGAGATAACCTTTGGTGCAGTTGATGTAGTAAAATCAAATGTATAATTTGATGCTAAATTATTACCGGCAACATCTTCAATAACTGGATCCACAAGACCTCCAAGAAGTGTTACAGTATAGGTTGTGTTATCGCTAAGGCTTGTGCGCGGTATGAGTGTTATCGTCTTTGTTGCATCCTCATATAATATATCAACGGTGACTCCACCTGAAAGATAACAGGTAGTATCATTGACATTTCGAATGGATTCACTGAATGTAACTGTAATGTTTGGCTTCACAAGCACATCAGTGGCATTACCTACAGGATCAGTTTCTATAACAACGGGTGCAACAAGGTCTGTTGTTGAAGTGGTAAACTGCCAGCTTGTATATGGCAGTGTATTCTGGTTTGCAGAAATGTCTGTAATTGCACCGGTCAATACTACAGTGTACGTTGTATCTTCTTCAAGATTATATTTTGGTGACAATTGTGCAAAATTTGCAGGGCCGGTAGTTACATTAGCATCGATAACAGTGGTACCCTGCTTTAGCATAAAGGAGGAACCGGTCACACCTGTTACATCCTCAGTAAAATAAACATCAACCGAGGTCAGGTTTGTAGCAACACCGGTATCATTGGCATCAGGACTTGAAGAATTTACATCAGGTGCAGTAAGGTCAATATCATCACCTGTTGTAAAGGTCCAAGTATAATCTGAAGACATATTGTTGTCACCAAAATCCTGAACACCAGTGGTTACTGTTACCCTGTATTCAGTATTTGCACTGAGGCTCAGATCTGTAAGCGTTGCAACATCACTCACCTGGTAATCATAATTAACAGTTGCAGTGACAGAGGCATTATCGCTTGTGCGTTCCACATAAATAGATCCACTTACACTGTTATTTCTTACTGACTCACTAAATGTTAAAACAACATTTGTATTCAGCGGCACACCAATTGCTCCAGGCTGCGGGCCTTCACTCCCGGGAAGTACTTTGGGAGCATAATAGTCTGGTGTTGTTTCAAAACTCCATATAATATCTGAATCAAGGGGATTCAGATTAGATGATGTATCTGTAATATCGGCTGTAAGTGTCACAGTATATTCAGTACCAGTACCATCCTCCAGGGGCTGAAGAGGAGCTAATTCAAACTCTTTACCTCCCGGCTTTGCAGTTACAATGGCCAAAATGGGCGTTCCATCACTGGTCTTTTTCAACTTAAACGTTGTTTCATTAACATCCTGAACAGTTTCATTAAACCTTACAGTTATAGATGCACCAATTGCAACGCCTGTTGCCCCATTTGTAGGGTCTCTAAATGATACAGTAGGCGGGGCTGTATCAGCAACAGTTGTAAAACTCCATACAAAATCTGAAGAAAAATTATTATCAGCGGTGTCCCTAATACCACTATCGCCCTTAATAGTTACCGTATAAGTGGAATCACCCAGAAAATCAGCATTGGGGCTCAAGATAACTGTTTTATATTCTGAATCATAATTAATTAAAGCAGGGACAACAGAACCATTATCATCTGTTAACTCAACATTGCTTACATTTACCCCTGTAACATCTTCACTAAAAATAATAACAATATCAGAATTTAAATTTGCCGAAGTATTTTCATCTGGTGAATAGCTTCCAACTGTGGGATTGGTTGTATCAGTAGCTGAAGCTGTATCAAATGTCCAGGTAAGCTCAACAAAGGAGTTTGTATTTGATGATGTATCTTTTATACCATTGGTTAGAGTAACAGAATATGCTGAATTTGGATCCAGAGGAAAATCCGGTATAAGTGTAGCCTGTGTACTGGAGTCCTGTCTAACAAATGAACTCACTGTTGAATTAGTATCATCCTTTAAAATAAAAGTAGTATCATTAACACCTGTGACTGGCTCATTAAACGTCACAATGACATTTGCATTTAACACAACAAAGTTTTCAAAGGGTTCTGGCGTGCGTGTGCTAATTTCCGGAGGAGTTGTTTCAATGGTTGTAAAATTCCATGAAACGGGTGAGCCAACAAGGGGATTCAATGCACCATCAACTATACTGCTTGATAAGGTCACTGTATACACTTGATCCTGTTCAAGGTCTGATACAGGATTGAGTGTGGCACTGTATGTTGCATTATCATAGGTCACCACAGCATTGACATCACCCCCGCTTTGAGGATTTACCGTAAAGGTACTGTTATTAACACCCAAGACATCTTCAAAAAAGAAGACAACAATATTTGAATCAACTGTAACGTCAACTGCACCTACTGAGGGATTCTTTAATGTAATAAATGGTGGAATGGTGTCTGTTTCATTGCCAGTGGTAAAATTCCATGAAATATTGGTACCAAGATCATTACCATTCGTATCACTGATATAAGTAGAAACAGTATCCCTGTTTAATAAAACAGTATACTCCGTATTTGGCAAAAGTGTTGGAGTGGTAGGATCAAGTACATATTTTGTATTTCCATCATAGCTAGCAAACGTTCCACTTACTTTATTTGCATCAGGATCTGATCCCGTTGGATAGAGAATAAAATTATCTTCATCAACATATTTAACCTGTTCACTAAAAATAACGGTAATACCAGCTAAATTCATATCTATACCGGAAGCATTAGAATCGGGAATCCTGGTAATAACAGTTGGTGGAGTTGCATCTTCAGTTTTAAATTGCCAGTCACAGTCATCTGACTGGAGAGGATTTCCTGAAGCATCCTGTATTACTCCATTACAGGTTATTAAAACAACATAATTTGCTCCACTCTCAAGGTTTGACACAGGATTAAAAGTTGCAGTTCGTTCATCAGTATCATAGGTAACAGTTCCATTTACTTCTGAGCTATCAGATTCTTTTTCCAACCTCAAAGTGGACGATGAAACATTTAAGACATTTTCAGTAAACTTAATCAACTGCAATATTATCTTCACCAATGTTTGGCTTACGTTGTTCAATTTCAGGATTTGATGAATCAACAACATTTGAGGTTGTAAATATCCAAACCACAGGTGATCCACTGAGTGGTATTCCCGTTGGACCAGTTATTCCATTAGTAAGTGTAACAACATATATTGAATCAGCTTCCAAATTATCATTTGGGTCCAATGTGGCTCTGTATGATGCGCTATTATAATCAACCTGAGCAGGTACATCAGTAATTTCACCCAATCTTCTTAATGAGAATGTACCTGATGCACCATTTAGATTTCTAACAGGAATACTAAAATCTACAAATATGACAGCACTTCTGTCAACACCTACATCGTCAGGAGCAGGGGTCTGTGATGTAATTCTTGGTGTATCTTTATCTGAGGAATCCAAA
>JBHPHB010000164.1:0-6329 GCA_042569985.1 Spirochaetota bacterium
GTGTATTGAAAAGAGAGAATCTCAGAGCAAGCCCAATCATGGGATTGTGAGGAACCTTTTTACCTTGAAAAATCAGAATGGTGAGACTGTTTTTACATTCAAGGATCACATAATAGTCAAAAAAAAGAATCATTAGATCTTTATGGGATCAAAATATTTATGATAAATTAAAATATAAAAAATTTCTTGCAAATATACAGGCAGTAAATAATTTGACAATTCATGGTTAAGACTTTCCTGAGAAAAAATTTTTCAACACGGAGTGAAAAAGATAGATTATGATCTATTTTCCCAAGAAAAAAGGATTAAAAGCAAAAGAAAGGAGGAGTCTGCTATGAAATGGAAGACACATTATAAAGCCAGAAGTATTTCACCGGAAGAGGCTGCAAAGCATATAAGATCGGGAGAAAGAATTTTTCTTGGATCAGCATGCGGAACTCCCGACGGTGTAATTGATGCAATCCTTGACAGGGCAGATGAACTTCAGAATATTGAAATGTCTGCAATGGTCTCCTCGGGTAAAAGTGCCTATACCCTTCCGGAATATGAAAAATCCATCCGCCATAATGCATTTTTTGTTGCACCCAGCACGCGGCCTGCAATGGATGATGACAGGTGTGACTTTACACCGTTCTATTTCGGTGCTATGCCAAAGGGTTTCAGGGACGGTACCATTTCCTATGATACGGCAATTATCACTGTTACCCCGCCCGACAAAGTTGGCAACGTCAGCATGGGCGTATCAGTGTCTTATGACATGGCGGCTGCAAAGCATGCAAAAAGGGTGATCGCTGAAGTTACTGACGACATGCCCTTTACTCTTGGTGATTCCCTTCTCAGGGTAGAGGATATAGATTATTTTGTGCGAACCGACAGGAAAATGGTAGAGCTTCCCACGCCTGAAGTAGAAGTCCTTGAACAAAGGATCGGCGAGCATATTGCCAGCCTCATGAATGATGGAGACTGTCTGCAGTTAGGTTACGGAGGACTTCCAAACGCTGTGCTCTCTTTCCTGGAAGACAAAAATGATCTTGGTATCCATTCGGAGATGATCTCCGACAATGTAATGCACATGGTGCAGAAAGGTATTATAACCGGCAAGGCCAAGACCCTCAATAAAAATAAGATAACTATTTGTGTTGCCATGGGCAGCAGGGAGTTTTACCAGTGGATGGATTATAACACAATGATCGATATGCATTCAGTGGAATATACAAACGATCCTTATATAATAGGGCAAAATGATAACATGGTTTCAATAAATTCAGCTCTCACTGTTGACCTCCTTGGTCAGGCAGCAGCTGATATGCAGGGCCCGCGGCAGTTTGCAGGAGTTGGAGGGCAGGTTGATTTTGCACGGGGATGCAGGATGTCAAAAAATGGCCGTTTTATCATTGCTCTCCCTTCAACTGGCAAGGGCAGATCAATGTCGAGGATAACCCCTTCCCTTCAGGCTGGTCAAGCTGTTGCAACAAACCGTTTTGATATTGATATTGTTGTAACCGAACATGGAATAGCAAGCCTCTACGGTTTAAAAGTAAAAGACCGGGCCCGTGCTTTAATTGAAATTGCTGATCCTAAATTCAGGGATCAGTTAAAAGACGAATTTAAAGAACTGTATGGAAGAAAGTCCATCTGATTATTAGAAGCATGATTAAAATATAGTGTAATTTATTACGCTATTTTTAATATATAGACTAAGAAAACCATATTTTAGAATTAGGAGAAAAAGTATGCGTGTATTTTTGAACACTCCAATTGGGAAGACTTTACTTTATATTGCCCTTATTATATTTGCTGTGGGGGTTGTGTACAGGTTGTTTGGATGGTTTATCAAGAATGTTGGAACCGGGGATAAGAGTATTCCTGTTTCAAGAAGAATTTTTAATGGTATCCAGGGAGTATTGTTGTCAATATTTAGTGTAAAGATTTTCTATATAATAAAATCTTTGATATTAGATGGCGTTCTTCAGCTGAGGATTCTAATTGACCGGAAAGATGTTTTAGCATGGATTATGCACATTTGTATTTTTGCAGGCGGAGTTCCTCTTTTAATATTTCATGCACTTCAACTTCCAGCAAACTATTCAACATTAGACCCCTTTATGTTTCTCAGAAACCTCTTTGGGGTTATTTTTATTGCTGGTTTAGTCCTTGCCATTATCAGAAGGGCGGCAGTTATGAAAGGAAGAATTAGAACAGGTGCAGGTGATATTTTTATCATCTTCATACTCCTGGTAATTTTTATTACCGGTTTTGTTCTTGAAGGCGCTAAAATCAATTCATTTGCCGAGTATAAGCGGATGGAAAAGAAATATAGTGCTGCCAGGGATACAAAAGAAAGTAAGGCACTTGAAGCTTATTGGGTTAAGAAATATTCAATTGTATCACCTAAAATTAAAGAACCCGTAGCTGCGGACCTTCTTGCGCTTGGTGAAAAAGTAAACAACAAGAGCTGTTTATCTTGCCATACTGAGCCGCAATCGGCATTTCTGTCTTTTGGGATTTCCAAAGTATTGAAATCCTCTTCTGCCAAGTGGGATAAAGCTGGTGTTAATACGGCATTATTGTACATACATGCAATTGCATGTCTTTTCCTTTTAGCATATTTGCCCTTTAGCAAGATGTTCCATTTAATCTCTACTCCCATAAGTCTGGTTGTTGCGGAAGTAGCTGAAAAGAAACAGGAAGAAGCAAATATTGCCATCAGGCAGGCCATTGAACTTGACGGATGCAGTCATGGTGGAGCGTGTCATGAAGATTGTCCTGTAAGAAAGAAAAGAGATGAGCGAATAAATAAAACAGAACAATTTTCCGGGGCCTTTAATTATGTTTCCAGTAAATCCTATAAGGATCTTGGAAGTAGAGAATTTAAAAGTTAAGTTAAGTTAAGAGAATTAATCAATATTATTTTGATATTATGACAAATTAAGTGAATTGCATTGGAGGTAATTGATGTACTTAGAAGATAAACAACACATTATGAAAGGAGACGATGTGTGGGTTCCCACGGTTTGTGCCGGTTGCTATAACTGCTGCGGAATATTAGCGCATCGTGTAAACGGAACAATTGTAGAAGTGAAGGGAGATCCTGAATCACCCAATACACTTGGCCGTATTTGCGCAAAAGGAGTTGCCAGAACAATTGATCTACAGCATCCGGACAGGGTATTAAAATGCCTTAAAAGAACAAACCCTGAAAAGGGACCCGGTGTTGATCCGGGCTGGCAGGAAATTACATGGGAAGAGGCCATGGATACCACTGTCGGAAAATTAAAGAAAATTATGGATGATGATCCAAGAAAACTCATCCTTTCTCACTTTGATATTCCGGGATACAGAATAAGCGGCATGTTTGGCGCTGCATTCGGTACTGTTAATATGCACTGGAACAGGGCAGATTACTGCGGTTCCGCTTCACACCCTGCATGGCTTATAACTAACGGAACATTGAATTCAGAGGTTGACTTTTCCAGATGCAAGTATATAGTACTCTGGGGAACACAGTTGGGCCATGTTGTAAACACAATTTCTATACCAGCCGGTTCTGAACTTGCCAAGGCACGCAGGGAAGGGGCAAAAGTGGTTGTTATTGACCCTTATTGCTCACACGCTGCATCAAAAGCTGACTGGTGGATTCCCATTAAGCCAGGAACTGACGGAGCACTGGCAATTGCAATGCTTCATATAATGCTCCATGAACTTGAAATTTGGGATGACTGGTTTATAAAGACCCAGAGTAACGGCTGTTATCTTATTCAGGAAGACGGTCATTATCTCAGAGACAGCAGTTCAAACAAGCCCCTGGTATGGGACCTTGCAGACGGAAAGGCAAAGACATTTGATGATAAGAGCCTTGAAGATCCTGCAATTGAAGGTTCATACGAGGTTAATGGTAAAAATTACAGGCCTTCATTTCAGGTTATTAAAGATCAAATGGCAGATGTTGATGTTGAGGAAATGGCAAGAATTACTACAATCCCTGCAGAAGACATCAGGCAGTTTACCTGGGAATTCTGTGAAACTGCAAACATTGGCGGAACAATCGATATAGACGGACATACACTCCCACTCAGACCTGTAGGAATTGACTACAAAAGGGGAATGGCTTCTCATAAGGGCGGCATGAACAGCTGTTTTGCCATTCATATGCTTAACCTTCTGGTTGGTGCATGTGATGTTCCCGGCGGCCAGCGGGGTGTTAACCCTCACGGGCCATACTGGGAAGCAGGCATGTGTGATGACGGCCTACTAATTCCTTCTGACTTCATAGCCAAGTATAACAAGCCCTATCCGGGCAGACAGGCAAAGAAGCCTCAAATACTGGATCTGCAGGAGCTTTTCCCGGCAGCCCTTTTTACAAGGGGATTGTATCCAATGGGAATTGATGAGCCTGAGAAGTTTGGTATAGACTACAAGCCGGAGATGATGATCCACTGTAGAACCAATACAATGCTCAACAGTCATAATATTACTGAAATGGCTGAGACAATGAAAAAGATAGACTTCCAGGTGTCAATATGTAACTTCATTGACGAAACCTGTGAATTTGCCGATATTATTTTTCCTGATGCTCATGATTATGAAAGATGGGATATGTTTCCTGCAAATGACCCATATGCTTTTATTGCGCCGGGATCACAAAAGAAGGCAGTAAATGAAAGTGCGGCATCCTGGTATTTTCTCTACCGGCAGGCTGTTGCTGAAGCACCGGGTGATGCAAAACCATGGACAGATATCTACCTTGAGTTTGCCGAACGTCTTGGCATCCTTGAAAAGATTTATGAAATGGGAAATGAAGCCTGGAACCTTGGTGATAAGTACAAGCTTGACCCAAAGAAGAAGTACTCAGTAAGGGACATTGCAGAGTTACAGTGCAGAACAGTTATGGGCGATGATTTCGGTTTGGATAAATACAATGAAAAATCGAGTTATGACCTGAGAGAAAAAACAGTAGAGGAAAAATTCCCAAGGGTATTTTTACCTTCAAGAGTTCCAATTTACCTGGAATACTTTCTGGGGCACAAAAAAGATGTTCAGAAGATAGTTGATGAACTGAAGCTTGACTGGGACCTCGCTGCTTACAGCCCTGTTCCCATATGGATACCATGTGAAGCACATGAATATGATGTGAAGTATCCGTTGATTGCTACGAACTGTAAGGTACCGACTCACCAGTTTTCTGTAACAACTGAAAACCTTTGGATCGATGAGATTGCCTGTGCAAGCCCCTATACATACAATATTACAATGCACACAAAAGCAGCTGAGGAGCTGGGACTGAAAACAGGTGACATTGTATGTGTTGAGTCAAATTATGGCAACAAGTACGAAGGCAGATTGCAGGTTACTGAACTGCTCCATCCTGAGTGTGTTAACTGCTGTGGAACCTTTGGACACTATGCCAAGGGAATGCCGGTTTCAAGGAAAAAGGGTGTACAGCATAATGAGCTTCTGCCTAAGCCTAATTTGGACCGTATAGACATATTGAGCGGGCAGATTGACATGTGTGTAAGAGTTAAAGTTTATAAGGTGGAGGAGTAGAACTATGGCAAGATACGGAATGGTAATTGATTTAAAGAAATGTATTGGCTGTACTGCTTGTGTAGTTGCATGCAAGTCGGAGCATAATAGTCCCACTGGTGTGTTTAACACTACAATACTTGAAAAAGAGATGGGTATTTATCCCAATTCTACAAGGATATTTTTACCGGTTATGTGTAATCATTGCGAGAAGCCCACCTGTGTGGATGTTTGCCCAACAGGCGCATCTTACCAGAGAGATGACGGTGTGGTTCTTGTTGATTATGACAAATGTACCGGATGTTCCGCATGTATTGAGCACTGCCCATATCAGGTTCGGAGCAATGTCAAAGATAATAGAAGATTATTTTTTGATGGAAAGACAGCTTTTGAAAGGCCTGTTCATGACAAGATACCAAATAATGTTGCGGCAAAATGCGATTTATGCTATCACAAGATAGACCAGGGAGAAGAGCCTGCTTGTGCTGCAATTTGCATGACAGAAGCCAGGATTTTTGGAGACCTTGATGATAAGGACAGCAAAATATGCCGACAAATTGAATTGCACGAAGGCTGGACAATGCTTCCCGATGAAGAAACGGAACCAAAGGTTTACTATATTGGTGACGATATAGACTAAGATTTTAATTTATAATATATTGAAAGGCGGCATGTTTCATGCCGCCTTTTTTTATTATTTGTCTTTTATGAAAGGCATAGTTTTTTTCTGGCAATTGGGATTCTATCTGATGAAAAAATATATTAAGCTGCTAAGGAGATTATTATGAAGATAATGGCATTTGTTG
>JBHPHB010000165.1:0-6292 GCA_042569985.1 Spirochaetota bacterium
CTCACCGCCAAGCTTAATTTCCCCCTTCAATACCTGCTCGGCAATCTCCTTGTTTACAAACTTGCCGAATGCGTCCTTCATCTTCTCACGCTCTTCAAGGCCAAGTCCCATTGCCACAAATGATTCAGTCAACTGCCCAATCTCATCTCCCGACTTGGGCTGTATATCAACCCTGAATTGCCCCTCCTCAATTTGGTGTGTGGCCCCAAGGAGTTTTACAATGGGAGTTGTAATGGTTTTTCCGAAAAAGTAAACAATGAGTATTGCCAGTGTTATTGCAATAATTGCAATAAGGATATTCCGCTCCTGGATATTATACACGGCCTGGAATGCCTTGTCTTCATCAACGGTGGCAATTATTCCGAGCCCGCCAAAGGCAATCTTTTTGAAAGAACCGATTTTAATTTCACCCTTATCATCCTTATAACGTCTCTGGCCATTATCAAGCTTGCTTTTCAGCATCTTGTCAACAATGGGGAGGTTGATATAGTTTCCATGGGAAAGGACTATCTTACTGTCGGGGTGTGCAATAATGTCCCCTTTACCGTCCACCATAAAGCTTTCGATAATACCGGATGTTTTAAAAGCCCTAAGCAGCTTTTCAAGTTTTAAATAACTGATAATTATTGTTTTAACCTTCCCCCTGCCTGTTTTTTGAAAGGGTAACGATATCATTATTACGGGTGTTTTAAAACTGCTGGAAACGTTTTGCACAACTGCCTCTGCGTTAAACGACCTCGTGAGTGGAAGTTTATTTGAATTACTAATTTTATTAATATCAGATACTTTCAGCCTGTTTTCTTTAAAGTAGGATTTATTATAAACATAGTTTTTATACCTGAGCCCGCTTTCCCCGGATTTCTCAACAATACCAACATACAATAGATTCTTATCATTTGTAAAAAACAGGTCTGTGAAGAGCCTTTTCTGCTTACTGGAACGGAACTGCTGGATCATTGTTGTTCCCATTACATTGAGCTTTTCCACCATTGCGGAAAAATCTGTCTCCATCTTTTGGGATACAATTTCAGCAATTTTGAGGTTGCTCTCATTTACACGTATGGCATTATCCGTTCTGAAAAATATTGTTGCCAGTATAATCATACCCGCCAATGATATAACAATAATCAGAGAAATTATTGAAATGAGCTTAGTCCGTATTTTTAATCTTGAGAAAAATGAATCCCTATAAGCTTTATTGGTGTCTCCCATATTCAAACCTTTTCTTTAATGTTTTTATCCGATTAAATGAGGAATTGATATTCTCATTTACCTGGCCCCCTAAATCCCCCAGTGGGGGACTTAAAAATATACTACTAGTAAACCGTTCCTTGAAGCCCCCCTCCGGGGGTTTGGGGGGCTAATAAGAAATATTTAAGTTCTATTCATATAAGTTAAATATATATATAACTGAACAAGTTTGTCAAGAATTTACTTTACAAAAAATCATTTTCTATTTATTTATAAAAATGCAACATAGTTATAGTCAAATTATCGGCAGAGCATTGATGATTATATAATGAGGATAGGCAATATTTTTTTTAATCATGTATTTTGTATTTTAGACAAAAATTCTCCCTTGACAGTTATTTATATCTGGCATAAAATCAATAATTGTTACATGAGGTATCTTTAAAAAGGGCCTTTGCCCTACTAAATTGCGTAAAATTCACCAAAACATAGTATGAAAATATATTTTTTAAATATTGTCCCCATGAATGAAGCCACCCTGCGCATAACCTTTTTCCTGTTTATCTTCTTAATAATGGCAATGTGGGAAATTTTAGCTCCAAAGCGTGTACTCAGTGAAAAGAAAATAACCCGGTGGTCCAATAACCTCATAATTGTCATTTTCAATGCCATTCTAAACAGGGTTATATTCCCCATAATCCCCGTGGGAATGGCAATACTGTCGGTAAAAAACAACTGGGGATTACTCAACAATTTCCATATCCCCGACATATTCAATGTTATTTTCAGCATTATTATCCTTGACCTGGCAATCTACATCCAGCATGTCATGTTTCACACCCTGCCTGTATTGTGGAGGCTTCACCTTGTCCACCATGCAGACCTGGACATCGATGTAACAACGGGGTTAAGGTTCCACCCCATTGAAATTATAATTTCAATGGTGATCAAGTTATCCGTTGTGTATATCCTGGGACCTTCTCCATTTGCCGTACTAATATTCGAAATAGCCCTTAACGGAACTTCCATGTTTAACCACGGTAATATCAGGCTCCCACGCGGGCTTGACCGGGTTGTGAGGTTATTCATTGTGACACCGGATATGCACCGGGTACACCATTCTGTTATCATCAGGGAGACAAACAGTAATTTTGGGTTTAACCTGTCCTGCTGGGACAGGTTCTTCTGTACTTACCGGAAAAAACCCGCGGCAGGGCATAAGGGAATGAAAATAGGCCTGGCACAGTACAGAAATTCAGAAGAACTCAGCCTGGCGCGCCTTTTTATACTGCCCTTTATTGCTGATCCCGGGAAATACTCCATAAACAGGTGGGCACAGGAACCGAAAGAAGAAAATACTAAAGACAGGAAAAACTAGTTTCCCTGTGTAGCCGCTGGTTTCAAAATAACTTTAATATGCGGTTTTCATTTTCTTTTAGAAAACCTACCGAATCCAAATTACTCCCTTTATCTTTATGGGTAAAATAAAACCGCTTCAAACTGTCCATATCATCAACATCTTCCATTTCAGGTAATAGAAATTTTAGAGAACCCATTTCATTTATTCTTTCAATGGTTATATTGAGCACTTCGCCGGTACTCCAGGGGACGGCATCAAAGAGCCGGGCATTTAAATCATTAAGGTCAATACCCAAAAGATAATATCCGCCGTCTGTACTGGGGCCAACGACAGTGCTGTATTCATCCAGCAAATTCAGTGTATTATTTAAAATTTCAGTAGAGAGATGCGGGAGGTCACTGCCGATTATTACTGCCTTCTTAAAGCCGAGCTTTCTGGTATCAACAAATGCATTGAACATCCTCTGCCCAAGGTCATCTCCCCTTTGCTCAAAACTCTTAATGCTGCCCGTGCCGGGAATGTCCCCGGTTGCTGAATCACCTGATTTTGAGAATGCTAAAACAGTTTCACCATGGGCCGACATGCAGGCTTTAAGAATATCCGAAATAAAATGTCCATAGAGAGTGCAGGTAAGTTCATCACCCAGGCTTGCGGCAAGCCTTGTCTTTACCTGGCCCTTTTGGGGATATTTAAAAAAAAATATAATGGCTTTTTCGGTCATGCTTATTTTTAAAAGGGCCCTTACCTGAAAAAAACTTTTTTAATAAATTTTTTCATCCAGGGCTTAAATGTTTTTTTTACCAGTTCCATGCCTGCACCCCTGTAAACCTCTGCAACTGTGGGATAGGGAAATATCGAATTGACAAAGGACATTGCCTTCAACCGCCGGGAGATAGCAAAAGCAGCCAGTGATATTATTTCGCCCGCCTTCTCGTGTACACAGGTTGCTCCCACCAGCTTTCCACCGGGGCCGATTATGAACTTTAAGAATCCCTCTGAACTGCCTTCGGTTATGGCACGGTCATTTTCTTTTAGGTCAACAATTACAGTATCTTTCAGCAGCCCCCTTGACTTTGCCTCCTGTTCTGTAACCCCGGAATGGGCCACTTCCGGCTTTGTATATGTTGACCATGACACACCGGAATAGTCGACCTTTGTTTTAAAGGGTGATATTATATTTCTCAAGACAATACCCGCCTGGTAACCGGCCATATGAGTAAACTGGTATGGCCCCACAACGTCACCACATGCATAAACCGACTTAACGCTTGTCCTCAAGGAACTGTCCGTTATTACATAGCCCCTATCGGTAGTTTTTACGCCTGCCCTTTCAAGGCCCATGTCCCCGGTTGACGGAGACCTGCCCAATGATACCAGGAGCATGTCTCCACGGATATCCTCTGTTTTTTCGTCCCTTTCAACTGTTACAACAACTCCTCCGCCCCCGTTTTTTTTACATTCAATAATTTTTGTATTTAAACTTAACTTCATCCCATCATCGAGAAAGACCTTTTCCATAAGGGGCCCAACCTCGGGATCATCCTTTGGAAAGAGTGAAGGCAGAAAATCGATAATTGTTACTTCCGAGCCCAGATGACGAAACCCCTGCCCCAATTCGAGGCCTATTGGCCCTCCCCCAAGTACTATTAAGTGCTCCGGCAGTTTTGTGCATTCAAAAACTGTTTCATTGGTATAGTAGCGTACATCATTGAGCCCCTTTATGGGAGGCACGGCAGGCCTTGAACCAGTGGCAATGATAATGCTCCTGCCTGTTATTTCCCTGCTGCCTGCCCTGACGGTATGCTTATCCAGCAGGACCCCGCGCTCACGAATTACATCAACGCCAAGCCCTGTGAACCTTTCTTCTGAATCATGGGGCTCAATTTTACTAATGACATTTTTTACCCGGCCCATGACCTCTGTAATATCAACATTTGAAAGTGATGCACTTAGGCCAAAAGAACCTGCAGACCCGATTTCCCTGGCAATGCGGGCGCTTTTAAGAAAGGCCTTGCTGGGAACGCACCCGTAATTGAGGCAGTCCCCCCCCATTTTTTCAGCTTCCACCAAAGCAACCCTGGCTCCAAGAGAAGCGGCACCTGCGGCTGCAACCAGGCCTCCACTGCCTGCACCAATTACAATTATATGATAATCATATTTCATAATTATATATTTTAACTTTCCTCAACTTTCTTCTTTGATTTGTTTTTTTTATACAAATCAAACAGCTTTTTAACCAGTAGAGGGAAAATTCCCAGGATCACAAATGATATAATTATACCGGGAGAAAGTATATCCGACACCTTTTCAATTTTTGCCAGCTGACTCCCGGCATTGACGTAGACAATTGTTCCCGCCAGCATCCCCACCTGCGACACCCAGTAAAATTTATAAAGCTTCATTTTCGTTAACCCCATTACAAGGTTAATGAGCCAGAAAGGAAAAACAGGAATAAGCCTCAGGGTAAAAAGGTAAAAGAGGCCTTCCTCTTCAATGCCCCTGTTAACTGTTGCCAGCTTGTCTTCGAATTTACTCTGTACCCAGTCCCTCAGAAGATACCTGGAAACAAAACATGCCAATGTTGCCCCAATAGTACTGGCGAAAGAAATTATAATAGTGCCGGAGACTACACCAAAGAGCGCGCCTCCGGCAAGGGTCAGTATTACCGCCCCAGGAATTGAAAGGGCTGCAGAGAGAATATAAATGCCCATGTATACAGCAATAACCAGGGCCCGGTTATCCAGGTAAAGCTTCATCAAATAGTCCCTGGAATTTTTAAGGTACTCCAGTTTTAAATATCTGCCCAGGTCGAAGACAAAAAACAGAACCACCAGCGCTGCAATTACCCCTGTTATGATTATTTTCTTTAAAATATTCCTGTTCATTTTATTTTAATACCTCAATAAAATCGATAAAGGCCGTATATTTTCCGCCCCCGTTATTGGCATCACTCATTATTGCGTTACAAAAAACTCTTTTCCATCAGCAGCATCCGCTGTGTAAAGCCTGTTCTTCACTGTCTTCAGAGGAATTACATCCGCACTTGCCTCCGGACAGTTCACCGTGACAGCTGCTTCCACTGCTTACAGTACATGCATAGCAATAGTTGGAAAAAATTATCTGGGGGTTAAAGCTGCTGAAATCTATGTCCCAGAATTTTTCATTTTCATATGGAATTATCCTTCTGCCCATGGCAAGGTTAAAATCGCAGTCATACACGTGTCCTTCAAAATCTACTGAAATAATATTCCTGCACATTATTTTGTCAAGGTTTGATTTATTCATGTTATCCCTTAACTCCCCCAGGTACTCCTCAAGGATCCCTTCCTTTTGAAGCTGCTTTTTAAAACGGCTCACGGGAACATTAACCATGCTGAAAAAATCATTGAATTCAATGCCATGGTCTTTTTTAAGGGCGTCCCTGTAATCCCTTTCAAGCTGGACCGTATCTGACGGAAGACAACCATCCGATGGATTATATACCAGGTGAAGTTTCAGTTCACTGCCGTAGCCTCTTTTATTAAGTTGTTTAAGCACTGAGATTGTCTTTTCAAAAACACCCTTGCCCCGTTGAGAATCTGTTACTTCCTTTACCGGTGAAGGAAGTGACCCGATGATGGCAACATTTTTTTCTTTAAGCCTATCCATGAATTTTTTATTTTCGGGCATCTCAAGGGAAACAAGGTTAGTCCTCACAGACAAGTTTTTAATCGGGCCCAGCTCATCAATAAATAATGATAT
>JBHPHB010000166.1:0-6239 GCA_042569985.1 Spirochaetota bacterium
AAGACCATTTTATAAACAACTAAATTATTTATTTATAAAAAAATGACCTATAAAATCTCAAAAACTATCCATAATTATCAATTACAGGGGAAATTATGTATTCACCGCTAATCCATGACAAAATTTTTATTATATTTCTTTAAATAACCATAAATTAGCGGAAAGACTCCGTTTCAAGGCAAATGTACCTTGTACCAGACCACTTTAGAAATGAAAATAACAGGATATGTTACACTTTTTATCATGGGGAATATCTAAAAACTAAAATTAAGATACTTCCCTTCGGGCACAAACATAAAATATTGTTTATGAATGTGCCCTTAACAGATTACTAATTTAATCAAATTCTATTAAATTTACTTTTCCATGCAGAGTTTAATCAGGTCAACAACCCTGCAGGAATATCCCCATTCATTGTCATACCAGCCGAAAACCTTGGCTGTTTTACCCAGCACCATTGTGCTGAGGGCATCAAAGATAACTGAATGTGGATTGTGTATAATATCACATGAAACTATGGGGTCTTCGGTATATTCCATAATCCCCTTTAACGCGCCATCCGCTGCTTTTTTCATTGCAGAATTTATATCTTCTATTGAAACACTCTTTTTCAAATTAACAACAAGATCAACTAATGAGCCCGTTGGTGTGGGGACACGGACGGCAAGGCCATCTAATTTCCCATTCAATTCGGGTATTACCTTGCCAACTGCTTTTGCTGCACCAGTTGATGTGGGTATTTGAGACATTGCAGCCGATCTTGCCCTGCGTAAATCGGAATGTGGTGCATCCAATAATGCCTGGTCATTCGTATAGGAATGAATTGTAGTTATGAGCCCCTCTTCGATACCAAAATTGTCATTGAGAACCTTTGCCATTGGCGCAAGGCAGTTTGTAGTACAGGAAGCATTGGAAATACAGGTGTCTTCAGTTTTCAATCGATCGTTATTTACTCCCAGAACAACCATTCTGTCAATATCATCCTTCGCGGGCACCGTAAGGATTACCTTCTTTGCACCATTTTTTAAGTGGTCGCCATATCCACCTTTATCCGTTTCTCTCTTCCTGAAAACACCGGTTGCTTCAATTACCACATCCGGTGTTTCTGTCCAGGGTATGCTGGCAGGATTTCTTTCCTCGGAAACATTAATCTTTTTACCATCAACTATTATACCGCTGTCATCAGAGGTAACAGTGCCGTTATATTTTCCCTGGGTTGAGTCATATTTCAGTAAGTGGGCCAGTGTTTTATTGCTGGTTAAATCATTAATCCCGATAACTTCAATATCATCTCTCTCTTTTATTATCTTAAAAACATTTCTGCCGATACGGCCGAATCCATTAATTGCAACTTTAATAGACATTTTTTTCTCCTTATAATACAATTTATTTTGTCGTTCATTACATTGAATTTAGATAAGTAATTAAATAATATCTCTTTTGTCAAGCATTTCAAACAGGGAGAGAGTAAATATTCTATAATATTTATATATTATTGGAGCAAGTGACCATTATCATTAGTATGGAGAAAGCTTATAATATATTCATGGGTTCCCATAAAACTTCAAAAATTATATTACTTAATCACAGCAGCCCGGCAATTGCATATCCCGACTTGGTTGCCTCAAAAACTTTTGCAGGGGAAAAACTATCTCCAATAATATGTACTTCATGGGCAGCATGTTTTTTTACGCAATCTTCATACAGGGAACTTTCAGCTTTTGCGCCAACGGCAAGGATGACAAGGTCGGCAGGGACTATTGATTCTTCAATTTTCTCTTTAATTTGTTTTGCAAGGGGATTTATTACATTCTCCGGAATAAGGGGGCTCCATGTAATATAAGGGTCCGGTACTGTTTTGGAAACATTACTTTCAACAATAACATTGCCCTCTTTAATCCGCTTCACATGTGAACAATTCAGCAGGTTAACCCCCATTTTCTCAAGATAATGGATAAGGTACCCCCTGTTAGGAGTACATACACCTTTCATAAGGGCCGGCAATTTCTCTACAATGGTGATATTGGTTTTTTTAAGTTCACCTGCAAGAAAATATGCCGTTTCACAACCGATAACTCCCCCTCCCACGATAATTATATTTTCCTTTTTTTTAGCAATTTTAGGATTGAGGAGCACATCTACCGCCTGGACTACATTTGAAGAATCAATTCCTTTAACCTGAATTGAAGCAGGCAGGGAACCTGTTGCAATAACTATTGCGTCAAACTTCATTTTTTTCAACTGGCTAACAGTGGCCTTTTTATTAAAATTAACAGTGAGTTTATACTTTTTAGAATACAGCTTAAGCCTGTCATTTAAATAATCAACATAATTTGCCAGGTCAAATTTTATTTTAGGTGAGGAACCGGCTAAAAGCAATCCACCTGCCCTGCTTTTAGTATCATATAATACCACTTTATGGCCCCTTTCAGCAGCAGTTGCCGCACACATAACTCCGCCAGGACCTGCGCCAATTACTGCAACCTTCTTCTTTTTTAAAGCTGCCAAAGCCCCTTTGTCAGGTAGTTCCTCAAAAGATGTCCTGGGATTTACACCGCACTGCGGATGCCCCCCTTCAAGGAATTCATTGAGGCATCCTTCCTGGTCTCCAATACAGGGAATTATCTCTGAAACTTTTCCCGAATATGCCTTTTGCGGCCAGTAGGGGTCGGCCAGTAAAGGACGTCCCAGCATTATCATGTCACATTTACCTTCCCTCAGTGCGCCCTCGGCAAGGTCAGGATAACCCAGTTTTCCAACCCCTGCAATGGGTATATCAATTCCCTTATTGGACTTTATATTATTCTCTTTGAGGTAATCCTTGACTATTCTGGCAATATCCAGAAAGCAGCCCGGAGGCATTGGACCCGGAGGATGGGGAAGCCACCAGTTTTCATAACATCCCAGGTCAACATCAAAAATATCTACTCCCGACCTTGCCAGGTTTACCATATAATCAAGTGTCATTTCAACGGTTCTTTCTTTTCTGAATTTTTTAAGGGAAGATACACTCTTCATCCTTTCCTTATATACAGCATTAAGCATGAGTGAAAGGTCGATCCTGTACATTATTGGATAATCATTTCCACAGCGTTTTCTGATTTCATTAACAATATCGATGCCGAATTTCTCATGATTCCTGTAACGCCCCATGAGTCTCCTGTTAAACGCGGGATTGGAGAACTGCTCCAGCAGGTATCCTTCATGGCCGTGGATGTACACCCCGTCTATCAAAAGTGCCTGTGCATCGGCGGCACCCTGCCCCATTGCCCGGACAATTTTTTTCGCTTCACGTGTAAAAAGGGGCCTGCAGGGAATCGAAGGAATATAAAAGTTGGGATTCCATGAAGATGATACGGGAAGTTTATACTTGGTTGCCAGGCATTCCGGAGAACCCACCCTCCCAACACCGGGAGTAAGCTGTATGAAAAAACGGCTGCCATGGGCATGGAGGCTCTCAGCCAGTGTGCGCCATCCGGAAAAAACAGTGCGCGACCTGTTTATCCTTGGGAACAAAGACATGCCCCCTTTTTCGGTAAGGGTGGCTTCGACATCCTGCCCAACAGGCACAAGGCCCGAAGTAATAAGCCCGGCACCGCCCCTCGCCCTTTCTGTGAAATACTCTATCATTTTCAACGAGGGCCTGCCGGTCTCATCGGCAACATTTATGTTCCCCATTGGGGCCATTATAATTCTGTTTTTTATGTTTATGCTGTTAATTTGCAGGGGCCTGAATAATTCGGTATAGGGATAAAGCTTCTTTGTCATTCTGCCCTTTTCTAAAGCGGATTTATCGTCTATCCAGCTGCCAAAATACTCCTCAAGTTTTTCAAGGGTTTCATTATATTTCGTGGCTTTTTCTTTCATATATCTACCTTTCTGTTAAATCACCAGGCATTTATTATAACAGGTTTTATCTCATTGTCAAGTTTGTTAAACAGTGCACGTTATGATTTTTTTATGAGTTTTTAAAACGAGGTCTGCTTAATTAACAGGCATTAAATAAACAGGGAAAGCAAAAAACGGCAATAATTATTTGCAACTTTTATTTATCTCATTAACATATATGGGCGCCAAATGACCGGAATGCTCTGCCCCTTTAAATAGTTTCTTATTCTTAGTTTTAATAACTTTCTTTTTATATAACTTATTCCAGTCCCTGAGGAAAACCTTTGCTATGGGACGGTATGACCAGTGCCACCTTTCCTCATTATAACCCTTATCTCTTCCATCTGTATAGGGCTGGCAAAAACCATATTTGGGGCCATTCTTCTTTAACCACTCATATATAATTTTTCCCTTGCCTTTTTTATAGTACTTGTTTGAAAGATAATTGATATCCAGATCAGTGCCCCAGTGATGCCTGGATGTACCCGGCATTGATGAGTACTGCAGTATTCTAAGTGCTCTTTCCAGGGGGTCTTTAATGGTTTCCGTAAGTTTTTTCCCTCCAACCAGCCTCCTTCCGTCGAATTTCTTTTCCCATATCGATTTCTGGACGTTGAAATTTCTTGTGGCGCTGCAAATCCATATCCTTATTTTGGGATGGCTTTTCCGAAAATCCAGGAGCATCTTTTTAAAGGCGAGTGTAACATCTTTTCGAAGGTATAATCTCTTGCTTGTTGCAGGTATTCCCACGGAGGAAACAGAAACAAATAGTTTATTTTTATATGGGTTAAATCTTCCTGTAAGGTAATCCTCAGGTTTAACATCACCATAGAGGTTAGTTTCGGACAGGCATTGATTATAAGTGAGGCAGATCAATAGTATTTGAACTAATATTAAATATCTTCTTTTTTTTGAAATAGTAAACATAACAATATGATTGTCAGATAATATATTACCTGTACTCAGTGGTCTTCCATTTGACTAGCAGCAGGCGGATAGATCCCTTTCTTCCTTCTCCATATTGCAATGCCAAATCTAATACAACCCGATATGGCAACAAAGGCTAAAATCAATGCGCCAATGTAAATAATATTTATTACCAGCACCTGATAATCGGAAACAAAATTATTAATTGCTTTATCCAGCATTCTTTTACTCCTAAATATAATTTCAATTATTCTTTATTACTATGAATAATTTTAATTTAAAAATGTCAATATTAAAATGTTATCTGCATCAATTTAGTAATGAGGGTACGAAAATTGTTATTCCACTCTTTCTTTAATTACAACCTTCATCTCGTTTTTTAAAACTTCTTCGAACTTCCTGGCATCGTCCTCGGTACCAACTATTTTCCCATAGTGCATGGGTACGGCAATTTTAGGCTTCATTGCCCTTGCAGCTTCAATTGCCTGGGAAGCATCCATTACATAAGTCCCTGAAACAGGAAGAAGAGCAATATCAACCTCAAGGTTATCCATCTCCGGGATATAATCTGTATCTCCGGAATGATATATTTTTACTCCGTCCAATTCCACCAGAAAACCCAACCAGTTATTTCCCCTGGGATGAAACTGCTTATCAGCATTATATGATGCAATGGCCTTAATACTTATACCGGAAACTTCAATTGAGTCGCCGGGCTTCATAACCTTTAAATTTCCCGAAAGCTTTTTAGCAGCCATCGGCTCAGTTACAATGATCGTGTCGCCTTTGGATATCTTTTCAATATCTTCAGGTGAACAGTGGTCGTAATGTTCGTGGCTGACAAAAATAATATCTGCTTTTGGCTCATCTTTAACTTCCCAGGGATCGAAGTAAACAACTTTTGAGGCATTTACCCTGAAACTTCCATGGCCAAGCCAATCAATTTTATCAATCATATTATCCGGCATAAAAATTCTCCCTATCATATTATTACTTTCAATCTCATCATGGCATACAAACAAGTGATCTCAATAAAGCCTGCGGGTAAACATATTTACCTACTCTTTTTCCTCTATTGACTCAAGCCTGAGCAATACTTCCTTCACTTCCTTTTCGATTCTCTTTTTTTTGGCTAATCTTTCCTTATCATATTTATCTTCTTCTTCCTTATTGAAATCACCCACATTTCCAGAGTCCTGAATATCCTTTAGCCTTTCAAGTGAACCCGCCAGTTCCACTATATAGTTTGAATATTCATCTTTCAATTTCTGAAGTTTATTCAATAATTCTGCTTTTGTTTCCATTTCACATCAACCATTATGAGATACAATCTTTTATTAACAATATGATATTCTCAATTTTGAAGTCAAGGAAATATAATTGATAAAATTGATTGGCTTGGCCATGGAAGTTTCAGGGTAAAT
>JBHPHB010000167.1:0-6132 GCA_042569985.1 Spirochaetota bacterium
ATGTATTATATTACTTTGGATTGGTTCATTTTTTTAATTAGAACAGGATAAATGGGGGTTTTTATGGCTAATATATTTGCTAAAAAGAGTTCACTGAGAATTATCGCAATAATAATTATTGTAATTTCCGTATTTTATTGCCGCAGTACAGAAAAAAAGAAAGTTATTGCCGACGATACCACTGAAAATAATGAATATTCACAAACTACCATTGAAGATATAAGAATGAGAAGAAAAGGAAATAGAAGAAGGCATTGGGACCGTTAATTACAGAAACCTTAAGGCAGAAGAATTTAAGAATTATCGATGAATTGAAAAAGAAGAACTATAAGTTCAAGGTTAAGATTCAGGAAATAATGAAATATAAAATTGCCGAGATTACCGGGGTAAAAGTGCCCAGGAATATTCGAAGACAGGCAAAAGTTCAGTTTAGTTTCGGCGACCAGCAGTGGAAGAAATTTTTCAATAAACATATGGAAAAAAGAAGCAAAAGCGATATTGAAAGGGAAAGGAGGTCCGGAGACGGACAGTAAGAAAAAGAAGGGAACTAGAGGAAAGGCAAAAAAGGCTGGAAGAAGAAAAAAGAAGATTGGATGAAGAAAGAAAGAGGGCTGAGGAAGAAGCGAAGCGAAGGGAAATTGAAGAGAGGAGAAAAAAACTTGAAGAAGAAAGGAAGAGGCTGGAGGATGAGAAAAAGAGGATAAATAAAAAAAAGAATACAGATATAGTAAACCCGCCATCTCCATATGCAGTTTCATTTACCTGGGTTAACAGAAGGAAAGTCACAAAAGTGAAATATCAGGGTACTTGCGGAAGTTGCTGGGCATTTACTGCAGCGGCAGTTCTTGAGGCCAATTATCTCATAAGAAATAATAAGTCAGTGGATTTATCGGAGCAGTATATCCTTGATTGCGCCGAGGACCAAAATGGAAGGAAAGCAGGTTCGTGTAATGGCGGTTGGTATACCGGTGTATTTGATTACATAAACCGCAATAACCCTGAACTTGAAAACAATAACCGATACAAAACCGCTGACAGGACCTGTATACCCTCAAGGATAAGGGGCAGAAAGTACCGGGTAATGGCATGGGGTTATGTTAAGAGAAATGCCGGGATTCCCACTGTTAAGGCAATGAAAGAGGCATTATGTAAATATGGCCCCCTTGCTGGAGCAGTTAAGGTGACAACAGCTTTCCAGGCATATGCTGGCGGGATATTTGATGAACATACAAGTGTTAGAAACGAAAGGGATGTAAATCATGCAATTGTAATTGTTGGATGGGATGATAACAAGAAGTCATGGCTGGTTAAGAATTCCTGGGGGGAAAACTGGGGAGATAACGGTTATGTATGGATTGAGTATGGATGTAATAACATTGGGTACGGCGCTGCCTGGGTTGTTGTAGATAAGGAATAGTGAAGGAGATTATGATGTTTAAAAAATTAATGTATATGGTTATATTATTTGCGGCTGTTTTGATGTTTTCCTGTTCAACAAAACCGACGATAATAATTACGGAAGCACAGGTTGACAAAAAGGTGGATGTTGCAGTGAATACGGTTTTTGCAGTTAAGCTTAAGGGACAGCTGGGAACAGGCTACAGTTGGAAAATTGTATCCAAACTTGAGGGTTTTGAACTGATTGGAAAACCTGAAGTTGTCACCTTAGGTGAAAAGAAAACCAGTGGAACTGATTACCAGATTTTTAATTTTATGGCAAAAAAAGTTGGCCAATGGGAACTGAAATTGAATTACCTTCAGCCATGGAAAAAAGGCGTAAAGCCTTATAAGACTTTCAAGTCTGTAATAAACATTCAGGCACCAATAGATAATAGTAAAGAAAAAAAGTAATTGGTAATATATAGAGTAAATTATTTTGGGCGTTCCCGGTTTTAGTTAGGGCTATGGGTTTTAACCTGCTTGCAAAGCTTCTCTTTTTGAGTATTGCCTGATAAGTAAACAAAGTCTTAATGCTTTTGAATTTGATGAAAGGGGTATTTGATGAATCGTGATGAAATAACAAAAAAAATAAAAATGGGAGATGCAATAATTATTGAATTTCCCGTAATCAATGAATCGATACAGGGATTGCTGCACTTTATTATTGATGAGATACTGAAATATTATAAACGTTTAGATTTAACTGAATGTATTTACAGTGCAATAAAGGAACTCATAATTAATGGAATTAAGGCCAACATTAAACATATAATTTTTAAAGAATACAATGTAGATGCCAATAATGAGAAATCAATGATTGAAGGCCTTAAGGTTCTTAAAAAGTTGATGACAGAAAAAAACTTCCATGAACTTGAGAAAAAGGCAAGAGAGAATGATCTTAAAGTTAAAATTGATTTCCTCCATGATAAAGAGAGGGTAATAGCCATAGTTGAAAACAATTCTGAGATGTCAAAGTATGAGGATAAGCGTATCCGTGAAAAATTCAAAAAGGCATTAAATTATGAAAGTATTGCAGATTATTATATGGATGGAGTTGATGATTCTGAAGGGTCGGGAATCGGTATAACAATGGTTGTTCTTCTCTTAAAGGGAAGTAATATCGATCCTCATTCATTTACAATAGACACAAAAGAAGATAAGCTTACCAGGGCAAGAATTGAATTTCCCATTGACCCTGGATCAGATATTAGAAGGAACAAGTAATTTATTAAAAAATACTAAATTTTATAAGCCGCCCAATCCTTTTTGTTTTGGTCTTTCTTTAATTTAATAGTACCCTTTTCCAGAAGTTTTTCCATTACATAATTAAAGTATTTTGTATCCCACATATTTTCAGATGTAAACTTTTCCCTGAATGCATCCAGGTCAAGGAGAATCCATTTGCCCATTTTATCCCTTTTCCCGTTTTGGATAAATTCTTTTAATAATTCAACTCGCAGCATTTGTATCCTATTGCTGTCGGAAACGACTGTGACAGCATTGCTTGTCTGTCTCAAACGGTCTGAAAGGCAATGGATAACGCTCAATGCGAACTTGTGATTATCCTTAATACTTGCATCGAATGATTCATCATCCATCCTTATAAGTTCACAGTCTTCTAAAGCCATTGCATCGGCGGAACGGGGGAGTGAATCAATTATTGCCATTTCTCCTAAAAATTCTCCTTCGTTCAGCACTTGAAGAATTTCTTTTCTGTCACCCATGGCCTTACTAATTTCGACTTTCCCCTTGTGAATCATGTACAGAAAACTTGCATCATCGCCTTCCCTGAAAATATATTCACCACTACTAATTTTAATCCCATAATAATCAAAAAGCTTACTCATTTGCCCCCCCCCCCCGGATATACTTGAATTATATATCAAAGTATTTGATTGTCTCATTGGACAATTTAATATATACCTCTTAAGTATCTTCTTAATACATAAATTTATTATCGCACAAATGTTTTTTTTTAATTAAATAAAAAGAATTAGTATTATAGTTCATTTAAGGATTTAATTCCAGGGGAGTATGCAATATTGAATTTAAGGTTATATTTTTTTTAATTACCCGTGAGTTTATCAATTTCATTATCCAGAACAGATAAATCCGGAATGGGTTTGAAAAATATTGTTTTTGAGATTCGGGGGATTTCCTGTAAGTCCGGGGGCAGTTGATAGTTAACTGTTCCTGTATAAATTATGAAGACCATGTTTTCAAATTTTACATAATTTTTCCTTATGAACTCATCGCCCGGTTCATCAGGTAATCGTAGATCTACTATAGCAACGTCTACTTGATTTGCGTTTATAATTTCAAGGGCATGTTTTACATTAATGGCAAAATAAACCTCATTACCCTTATCTTCAAAATATTCAACAAGGCTGTTGCGCACTGCCTCCTCATCATCGAGAATAAGTATACGGTGTTTGCTCATAATTTACTTTTGCATCCAGTATTATTTTGGCCATACATTAACTCAATACATGACATTTTGTCAATAGGAAAACTTTTATATTCTGTTAGTTGAGAGTTTAATTATTTCCTGTTAAGTTTATAATTAAAATTATGAACTTAATATAATTGGAATTGTTTTAATTGTTGTATTTATTATCTAATTTGCAAGTTAAAACATGCTTGACATTAGCCGCTATACACTGGATTTTTCCTTCTTGTTAATATGATATAAGAAATAATAGAATAATTTAATTGAGTATTGTATGAAAATTAAAATCAAATTACATATGACTATTTATGCCGTCTGTTTTTTTGTTATCTTCCTCTGCTCCTGCAAGACCACTCCCAAAAATGTTAAACCGGCGGGGAAAAAGCATTCACTCTGGACTGGGTGGTGGCAAAGTAAGGTGGATACATCATCCTCGGGACGTCTTGTCATGAGGTTGCCCCATCCTCTTCCTAAGGATAAAGAATTTATTGCGGGGGTTTACATTTATTACCGCAGGTATGGAATGGATAAACGATCGGGGTCAAGGCTGGTAAAGGCGAGAGGGTTTTTCCGCCTCAGCAAAAAGGGCGAAACAGATGAAACTAAAAGCGGCAAAGTTCCTTTTATAATCCGGCTAAGTGGAATTGAAAGAAGAAACCGCCATGTGGTAAGATTTAAAGCCTATGCAAATGACAGTATCAGTGAATTTCATGGAAGGTTTAGATGGCAAAATCCATTTGATACGGGAAGTATTTTCTTAAAGAGAGAAGGGGTATTTGATGATTGATGAATTCTTTAGAAAATTCCGGTCTATTTTTCAATACCAACTCTTGCATCCACACCTTCATTGTAGTAGTGCTTAATTTCTTTCATCTCTGTAACCAGGTCGGCTTTTTTTATAAGTTCTTCAGGTGCACCTCGTCCGGTTAAAATGAGCTCGATATTTTCTGGTTTAATTTCAATTAATTTAAATATTTCTTCAAGAGTAATAAGCCCGGACTTTAGTGATGTAATTATTTCATCAAGGATAATTATTGAGTAGTCGTTGCCTTTCAGTACTTCCATTGCCCTGGCATATCCTTTTTTTGCAAGTTCATGGTGTTCCCGGGAATCCTTATCCCCGGGTTTTCGAAAACTTCTGCTGCCGAATTGTTCAATTTTTATATAGTCTTTAAGTAGTTTTACTGCGTCAAGTTCACTGTAGTATTGTCCCTTCATGAACTGAATGATTATTGTTTTGAGGCCGGCACCGGATGCCCGTAGGGCCAGGCCCATGGCTGCGGTGGTTTTCCCCTTTCCGTTGCCCGTATAAATTTGTATGTATCCTTTTTCCATCATTTTGATTTTTGTACCTTGATGATTCTTGTTAAAATTTTAAATTCCATGGCCCAGCACCAACTTATAAAATTCTGCAAGGCTTTTCAACTGTTTTGCTCCATCCAGGTTGGTAATATTATCCCATTGTTCCATTATATCTTCGGGAGTGGGAAACTTTTCACCATCACCAACTGTTATTCCATTACTGCAGCAGATAGCTGATTTGCCATACCAGTTTTTTGCCGCGTTTATTATATTTCCGCTCTCACGGTTTTTTTCCGAAACCAGGTAGATAACCATTGGCACAATGAAATCAGGCTTCAACTTTTCAAAAAGTTCCGGGTCCATTGTGTTTTCTGTCAGCCTTGTTGCTGCAGTAGGGCTCAGCGTATTTATGAGGATATTATACTTAGCACCTTCAATGTTAAGACAGTTCATTAATCCAATCATGCCGGTTTTTGCCGATCCGTAATTTGACTGGCCGAAGTTGCCATAAAGGCCTGCATTTGAGCTTATCATGAGAATTCTTCCGTAATTGTTTTTCCGTAAAAAGGGCCATGCAGCATTTGTTACGTTAAAAGCCCCCTTCATATGTACAGAATGCACATCATTCCATTCCTCTTTGCTCATTTTAGCAAAGGACCTGTCCCTTATTATCCCTGCATTGTTTATTAGTATATCTAACCTGCCGAAGTTTTCTATTGCGGCATGAACGATATTTTTTCCACCTATGAGGGATGTAACTGATTCGTAATTTGCAACGGCGTTGCCGCCGGAATGAATAATCTCCTGTACGACTGAATCTGCCATGGATGTGTCAGAACCTGTGCCATCGGTTTCACTTCCGTAATCATTTACGACAACACTGGCTCCACGTTTTGCAAGCTCCAATGCATAGCTTCTGCCAAGCCCTGTTCCCGAGCCTG
>JBHPHB010000168.1:0-6128 GCA_042569985.1 Spirochaetota bacterium
AAGGGAAAATCAAAATTATTAAAAGTAAATATAAATAACTTGAAATTTATTTTACTCTATTAATTTGTGTAAGGTATATCAAAAGAGGATAAAAATACAACCATGAAGAAAATGCACTTATACTTATTTATAATTCTTGCTGCGGCATTTTACTTTTCCTGCAGCAAACCGGAAAAGGCCATTCAAAAACAATCGGGAAAGAAAATAGGTATTATTCTTGTACACAATTCAGCTGTTAGAATATCGCCTTTTATATTTTCTACAAGGATTTCAAGGGTCAAAAAAGGCGAAACTGTTGAGGTTGTAGAAAGGTCAAAGAAAAAGAGCTGGATAGGAAAAACCAGGGATTACTGGTTTAAAATTATGCAAAAAAATGGAATTACAGGGTGGGCTTTTGGTAAAAATATCAGGGTATTGAAAAAAGTAAAAGAGGAAGAGATAATCGAATATGTAAGTGATTTCTGGGAGGAAGAGGCTGGCAAAATCAGAAAAGACATTGCAGGCAAATGGTGGAGTGTAAACAAGTTTGGTGATTTTACACAGCATGGCATTGAAATATTCGAAGATGGAAAATATAATTCATATAGAAAAGGATGGACAAAGGGTTCCATTAAGGGTGAATTTAATTTTAACTTCAACAAGAATGAAATTATCTTCCTGAAAAGCACTACCTTCGGCAGGAGCGTGAAATTTATTAGGAGAGGAAAGGCTTACATCCTTAGAAAAGACCTTAAAAGAGGAGAACTTAAATTCAAAAAGATTGCTTCTGAAAAAACATTACTGAGAGAGCAAAAAGAAAAGGAAAATGAAAATAAGAGTAAATAAATACCTTGCACAATGCGGTTTAGGTTCAAGGAGAAAGGTTGAAACCTTTATTACAGATGGAAGAGTAAAAATAAACAACAGGGTTCTGGGAAACCTGTCGCAAACTATCGACCCCGAAGTTGATTCAGTTCAACTTGATGGCCAAATTGTTGAGCCAATTAAAAATAAATATTATCTCATATTAAATAAACCAAAGGGTTTTGTTACCTCGCTGAACGACGAAAGGGAGAGGCCCATTGTAATGGATTTAATACCTGAGAAATACCAGGGCATAGGCCTTTTCCCCGTGGGAAGGCTTGACATGGATACAGAGGGACTTCTGTTATTTACAAATGACGGAGACCTGGCAAACCGGCTTAACCATCCCAGGTATAAATTTCCAAAAGAATACATAGTTGAAATAGACAAACCCCTGGATAAAAAGGACAGGGAAAAAATTGAAAAGGGAGTGTTCCTTTACCAGATTAAAGTAAAAACTCAGCCTTGCAGGATTAAGCTGATGAACAGGTCGAAAACTCAGGTAAACATCATTCTTCATGAAGGAAAAAAAAGGCAGATAAGGTTATCATTTCAAAAGTTTGACTACAGGGTAAAAAAACTTGTGAGGACAGGATACGGCCCTCTGAGACTTACGAGTATAAAAAAAGGCTCATTCCGAATGCTTAAGAAAAACGAGGTTAGAACACTAAAAGAAATTGTTAAGTAATTAAATTGTATAATATATAGATATTTGCAAACCAAATAGGAATCGGAGATTTTCACAATGATTAAAGTAAAACATTTCTTTGATGAGGAAACAAATACACTCACCTATATAGTTAGCGACCCCAAAACAAAAGATGCCGTTATTATTGACCCCGTATTGAATTATGACCGGCTTTCCTCCATCACATCAACAGATTCAACAGATGCTGTAATAGCCTGCATTAACCAAAATCAGCTCAAGGTCCATTTCATCCTTGAAACCCATGCACATGCCGACCACCTGTCTGGCTCCCAGGAATTAAAGAAAGCATTTCCAGAAGCAAAACTTGGAATCGGCACAAACATTACCATGGTCCAGAAAACATTTAAAGATATTTTCAGTCTCCCCCATGATTTCCCCATTGACGGAAGTCAATTTGACAGGCTCTTTTCTGACAATGAGAAAGTTACAGCAGGATCCCTGTCCTTTAAGATTATTAATACACCGGGCCATACGCCCGCCTGTATAAGTTATTACTTTGATGGTGCAGTTTTTACGGGTGACGCAATTTTCATGCCCGACTTTGGAACAGGAAGATGTGATTTCCCCGGAGGAGACGCAAAATCACTGTACATGTCCATCACTGAAGGCTTATATACCCTGCCGGATGAGACACATGTATTCGTCTGTCATGACTACATGCCAAATAACCGCGAACTTAAATTCCAAACTACCATAGGCGAGGAAAAGAAAAACAACATACAGCTCCCTGAAGACAGGAGCGAAGCCGATTATGTTGAATTCAGGACAACCAGGGATTTAAAGCTGAAAATGCCCGCATTAATTTTTCAGAGTATCCAGGTTAATATTAACGCGGGAAAACTGCCCCAACCCGATTCAAATAATACAGCCTATCTGAAAATTCCCGTTAACTTAAATATCTAACAAAAGGAGGTCCCCATGGATAAGAAGGTGGATGTAGCTGTTATTGGAGCAGGATCGGCCGGACTTTTTGCCGTGAGTGAAATAAGGAAGGTCACAGATAATTTTATAATCATAAACGGGGGGCAATACGGAACTACCTGTGCACGTGTAGGATGCATGCCTTCAAAAACCCTCATACACGGGGCAAATGAATTCCATGGCCGCTTAAAAATGGACAGGGTGGGCATCAGGGGCGGTGAAAAGCTAAGTGCAGATATCCCGGAAATTTTAAAGCATGTGCGCAGCCTCAGGGACAGCCTGGTGGGAAATGTCATTGCAGGTATAAGCAGCAATAAAAAGTACAATATTGACGGCTATGCAAAATTTATCGAGCCAAATGCCCTTAAAGTGGAGGGACAAATTATCCGGGCAAAGAAGATAGTTATCGCCACTGGCTCAAGCCCGGTTATTCCGGGACCGTGGAATAAGTTTAGAAAATACCTGTTTACAAGCGATGATATTTTTGAAATGGATGACCTCCCAAAATCAGTAGGCCTCATCGGCTTGGGGGTAATTGGGATTGAACTGGGACAGGCCATGTCCAGGCTGGGTATAAATGTAGTGGGGCTTGACATGCAGGAAACAATGGCAGGCATCAGTGACCCCGTAATACTGGAAAGTGCAAAAAAAATCATTGGAGATGAATTTCCCCTGTGGTTCGGGGAAAAGGCAGAACTCCAGGAGGAAGGCGGGAAAATAAGGCTTAAATCCGGAAAAAGAACCGAACTTGTTGATAAAGTACTGGTGAGCATGGGACGAAGGCCCAACCTAAAAGGCCTTGAACTGGAAAAAATTGGTATTCCCTTAAGCGAGAGAGGAATACCGGAGCACGACTACAACACAATGAGGGTCAAAGATATGCCCATATATATTGCAGGGGATGCTACGGCAGAACGGGCCCTCATGCATGAAGCAGCAGACGAAGGCCGCATCTCCGGGTATAATGCGGTTCGGGATAAGGACCGGAAGTTTAAAAGGCGCACCCCCCTGGGGATATGTTTTTCAGATCCCAACATAGCATCAAGCGGCATGAGATATTCGGAAGCATGGGAAAAAGAACCTGTCATAGGTGAATTTAACTTTGAGAAACAGGGCCGTGCCAGGACAATGCAGGAAAATTCAGGCCACATCAGGATCTATGCCTGCCCGGAAACCGGCAAAATACTTGGTTCAGAAATGATTGCCCCTGCTGGTGAGCACCTTGCCCATATGCTTTCATGGGCCATTCAGAATAAGATGGATGTTTTTAGCCTGCTGCGAATGCCCTATTACCATCCCGTAATTGAAGAAGGCATGCAAATGGCACTAAAGATGATTGCCAAAAAAATCGGCACCTCCCGTTCAAGCAGTACACTTGATATGTCATTATGTACTGACAACTGTCTTGATGTATTGTGCTAGGTTCATGCCTTTATAATTAAAAATCAATTAAGGGCGGCCAATAACGCCATCCACATGATGACGATGGACCATTTCTGAATGTGGTCCCGATTCATGGCAAGTCATACATTGCGTGCTAAATAAGGTGTGTATATCGCCATGGCAGCTTGTTGTACAGCCTGGGCCGGTCCAGACTGATGACCTGTCCAGCCAGTTGGGGTTATCGGCATTGTTCCCCGTAATCCCCGATCCATTACTAAAATTCCCATGGCACCAGGAATTGCTGCAAGTTGTGGTATTAACATCCCATGTTGTGTGGGCATTTACCTGAGTAAGCGGTGATATCCTTGATGCAAGGTCCCCGTTATCAGCCTTAAACATAACATCAATATTAACACCGGAATTGTTAATGGAAAAGTTAGCATGGTTTACAGTGTTATAGCTCCCCTGTGTACTGTTAAAATCAAAGGCCCGCGAAGTATCATCCCCGTAACTGTGACATGCGTCGCAGCTTTCAATTCTGTTATTATCTCCAAAAAACGGGATGACATCCTCATTGGGATTGGTATGCTCACCATGTGTGGCTGAAGAATAGCTGCTGTTTTCATCACCGTGACAGGAACCACAGGCAGCTGTTGAAGATACCTGCCAGGTTGGACTCGCATTATTGGCGGGATTAATATCCGACCCGTTGTAATTTACTATGGGAAAATTACCGTGACAATAGAGATTTAAGCATGTCTTAGTGCTGTTATCATAAGACGGGTCCCCGCCTGTACCCGGGGGATGGGGATATCCGAACAGGACATCTTTTTTTAGTGATACATGATTTTCAGGAGCGGATGAACTTGTATATCCAAGGTGGCAATATCCGCACTGGCCAGGATAAAGTGATAAGTGTTCAGAATGCTTAACTGAAGTTGGATTATTTGAATGACAGGAACCGCACCAGCCCGGGTCACCTGTTGATTCGCTCCAATCCACAGTATAAGTACTACCGCCGGAAAAATTTCCGTGGCAGTAAGTATTACTGCATATGACTGAGTTAAATCCGGTTGTAGTTGAATTATAATCACCCCCGGAATCAACACTTCCCATTGAACCTTCAGGATTATTGTAATTAAATGTTATATCAACCTGCCCGTTTAGATGCGTTGCTGTTGCATTACCATGGCCATAGTGGCATACTGAACAAGTTTCTGCCTCAGTATAGTTATTATCTGTTGCTGGATTTGCAATACCCCGAATCATATTGATGTGAGTCCCGTGTTTGCTGTCGGGGCTGTTTGAATTTGCCGGATTTCCCGTTGAGCTGTTTCCATGGCACTGTGAATTTGTACAGTTAACGGTATCATTCCAACCTGGTTCCGAAACCGCTCCGTTTCCTCCTATGAAATTACCATGGCAGTATATATTTGTACATTTATTTGAGCTAAAATCTCCCGATGGGACAGTACCGTCAAATACAACCTGCACACTTCCATCAATTGTCATGTTAGAAAATGAATGGTGTTCTGTTGTAACGGGCCCGTCATTATGGCACTTATCACATGTATATGAAGCGGGAGCACTCAAATGGGCAGAATGACCACCTGATGACAGTGTTGAGTCAATTTTATGGCATGTGCCGCATGTCCCGGATGCTGAATCACCCCACTCCGGTGTAATATCCGTCCCCCTGGAAAGTGGGTCAAGGGCACTGCCGTGGCACAGCAGTGAAGAACATGTTCCGGAGTTATAAGATCCGTCCGGATTTAATGTACTATTAAAAGCTATTACATTGTTCATGGCTGTCGCGCTATCCTGTGCCCCGTTCCTGTGGGTAGGCTCGCTTTCATAATTATCATGACACTCTATACAACTATAACCTGCGGTTACATGTTTTGGATGACTTCCACTGTCCGGCACATGGCATGCACTGCATCCTGATATTACCGGGTTGTACCAGTTAATGATGACCGGACTACCACCATGACAGCTTATATTGGAACAGTCATTGCTTAAATTAACCCATGTAGTGGAATTATTACTGCTGTCAAAATTTACAATGGAAAATGAATTATTCATATCATTTATAAAATTTGAATGGTTTACATTTAATGTGTATTCAAAATGACATTCAGTGCAGTCCGATCCTGCGCCAACATGGGATATATGCTGCCCGCTCACGGGATTATGGCATGCGCTGCAACCATTGGTTAAACTTTCATCCCAGAGAGGTTCAAAGCTTGCTCCCGATCCCCCGATAAAATAT
>JBHPHB010000169.1:0-6121 GCA_042569985.1 Spirochaetota bacterium
CCACTCCCGGGAATAATGCCAATTCCCCTCCAATGGGCATCTGAACTATCGAATACCCGGTACATTATATCAATGGCATTCTGGTTCCCGCTGTCCCTGACTACCCTCTTATAATCATTAACCAGCTCAAACCTGTCGGAATCCAGCAGGTCAATTAAGGTCAGAACACTTGTTATCAAATCCTCAGTGTCAAAACCTGCAACAACACATGGTTTATCGAATTTTTCTGGAATGAAATTCCAGCTGTTTGCTCCAATTATCGCACTAACATGCCCGGGTAGTATAAATCCGTCAATCTTAACCTCACCCATATTAAGAAGTGCTTCAACTGCCGGTGGAGTAAGTTTATTGCCCGAAAGGATTGAAAAGTTTTTAATACCCCTCTTTTTAGCTTCCAAAACTGTTGCAGCCTCTATGGGTGCCGTTGTTTCAAATCCCACACTAAGAAAAACAACCTCTTTTTCAGGATTCTTTTCTGCAATATCAAGTGATTCAATTGGAGAATACACAATACGGACACTCATTCCACTGGCCATCTCTTCATTTAAAGAGCTATACGATGAAGGCACTTTTATCATGTCACCGAAGGTTGTTAAAATTGCACCGTAATCCTTCCCTATTTCAATTGCGGTATCAAGATAATCATTGGAGGTAACACACACGGGACATCCGGGCCCGTCAACAAGGACCAGCCCCTCTGGAAAAATATCCTTTACACCGGATTTAAAAAATTCTGTTGTATGAGTTCCGCAAACCTCCATAATACGGATCTCATCCTTAATTTTAAGGTTTTTTAGTTTATGGGCAAGTTTTTTTGTGATTTCTTTTTTCATTGGTCAACTTCTATGCTTGAAATTTGCAATTCCCTTCCCGATAAAAGTTCAATATCCGTGGAATTGCATTTTTTACATGCAAACTCCCAGGACCCTTTTTCCAGCCCAAATTCGTGACCGCATGATGAGCATTTAATTACGGCAGGTATCTTTTCAATTATAAGTTCTGCATTTTCGGCTATTGTGTCCCTGCTGAGCATGTTAAAATATTCCTGTGCCCACTGGGGAATAACATCTGAAAGCTCACCTATTGTCAAGTTTATCTTATCTACTTTCCCTGCGTTATTCTTTTCTGCGTGCTCCAGTACAATCTCAAGAATATTGGTCATTATTGACAGTTCATGCAATTGATTTTATCCTCAATTAAATCTCAGTTTAAATTCCAATAATTAATCATTATATGTCAATTATTAATTAAAATTTAAAGCCCCCTCTTCAAATTTGAGGGGGCTTTTTTATAATTTATATATCCTTTGCTCAGAGTAATTCTATTTTTCCTTCTCCTTCAATCCCCACAGGTCATACTCATCTAAAAGTTTATAGACCTCAAAAAAAGAATAAAAGAGGGTCAGCAGGATTGGGCCGATAATAATCCCCGTAAGGCCAAAAGCCTGTATGCTCCCCAGAAGCAGAAAGAAAAAAACCAGTGGATGAAAATTGAGTTTCTTCCCAAATATCTTTGGTTTCACAAGGTTTTCAAGAAGCAGGTACCACAGGGGCGACCATATTAAAATAAATACTGCGCTTAAATATGAATTTGTTACAAAAAGATATACCACAGCAGGAAGCCATATTAAAACAGTTCCCACAACAGGAATTAACGACAGGATTGCCGCAAGGCTTCCCCATAGCAGGGGCATTTTAATCCCAACAATATAGAATCCAATGCCAAGCATCAATCCCTGCAGTATCATTATCAATAAATTGCCAGCAAGCAGTATCCTTATTACTTCTTTTAGCCTGTTTACAATATTCTCCTCCATGTCATCGGGAAAGGGCAGTATTTTGTAAAATGAACTGTCAATCTTATACCCATCCTTTAAAAGAAAGAAAAGCATGAGCACCATAAAAAATAAATTTAAAAGAAAATTAATTGGAAAGGCTATAATTGAAGTAACACTTGTTAAAACCGAAAGGGCTGCCTTTTGAGAAAACTCCGCAACCTTCCTGAAAATTTCAGCTTCATTTATACTAAAGTAATCTATTATTTCTTTAGCAAATGCAGTATTCTGGATATCCTGAAGCAAACCTGAATTTATCTTCTTATGAATTAAAGTATATAATTGAAATGTCTGGTCAGCAAGTGACACCAGCAGCAAAAATATTGGAGCCAGGATTAATGCAAACAGGAAAATGATAACAATTAATGAACTAAGGGACCTTTTCCTTACCAGCTTTACCAGCTTTTCATGAAATGGCCTAAGTGCCAGGTAAAGTATTAATGCAAAAAGAAAGGGCCATAAGTAATAGCGGAAGATAAATATTAAACCAATAATTATTAATGTAAATATTACAAAAAAGAGAATTTTCAGGGTCCGGTTCTCTTTAAACGCAAGATAGGGGTTTTTTTCCTTCATAGTATTTATCTGCCTTGAAAATAAAATTGCCTCTCTAAAAATCAAGAGAGGCAATTTTTTAAATAATTATGACAATTACTTAAATTAACATCTATTTTTAGATGTTCCATTATAAAAATACCCTTGTTACTTTGTTAGATAATGAGATAATTCTGTAGCAATTTCTAAAATAGCTTGATCTATGTAAGATTCATCAGATATTCTATTACGCATAGAAGCAATCTTTTCAGATTTCTCCTTACTTCTATCTGTTTTTATCTCACGATCCTCCGTTTTCATGAGATTACCCATAAAAAGCACCTCCCGGGTCTCCTGTTCCTCCGTGAACAGGGATAGGTTGACCTATTATCTATTTTCGACAATGCAGCTGGAAAATTAAGCTTTTTTTACAAAAAGTTGAGTAAATAAAAAAAATTATTCCATAAAAATATTATCGACAACATATTTTTAATTGACTATATAAAATATTGATTCATAATAGATTAATTATTATTTTCCCATATTATAATTACCGGTAAAATTTTGGATATTCAATGACTACAAAAGAAAAAATCAAAAAATCACAAATCAATAGGGAGTTGGATGAATTTCAAATTCGCAACATTAAAATACTTACTCACCTCCTTGAACATAATGCTGTATCAGACGATATAGTGGATAACTTACACAAATCCGAATTAGACTACTATTCGGTAATGTATAAATATAACCTGCTGGAAAAAAATGCCAACATTGATGAAAAAACAAACCTGTTAAGATTTAACAACAACTATCTCACCAACATAATTAAAACGGCATCGAGAATATACCACGGATTAAAAGATCATAAGTATAACATATCACTGGTGAGATTAGATATAGATGATTTTTCAAAATTTAACAATGAACATGGCCATGATGTTGGGGACAAAGTCCTTATTCACATTGCCGACATTTTAAGAAATACTTCAAGGCCAACAGACTTTGTAATCCGTTATGGAGGAGAGGAGTTTGATCTGCTCCTGCCTTCAACTGATATCGCCCAGGCAGAGATTATTCTAAAAAAAATTTTTAATAAAATTAACAATTCACATGTAGAATGTGAAGGAAAAAAATTAAAAGTCACTTTAAGCGCCGGTGCATCATTATACGTATTCAAGCTGGAGGGAAATAAAATTGTTAACAATAAAACAATCCAGAAGGAATTTAAAAACCTTCAGGCCCAAGCAGACAATGCTTTATACGAGGCAAAATTTCTCGGTAAAAACCGCTACTGTTTCTATGACGATTCAAAGAAAGACGAGTATGAAAAAATCAGAGACCAATATTCGAAAAAACTCTATTGACCTCTATGGGGTTCAATAATTACCTTAATAGATTCATCAGCATCCGCAACCAGCTTAAATCCCTCGCTGGCTTCCTCGAGACTCAGCCTGTGGGTAACCATATCCTTTACCGGTACGCGCCCTGCCCTTATCAGTTCCAGTGCAACTGAAATATCATAGGGACTGCCGCCATAAGAAGGCAGCAGTTTAATCCCATTTCTCCAGAAATCATTCACAGGCACCTTCAGATCAACACCTGGTTCCGTTGGCGCAAAGAACAATATCGTCCCCCCTGCATCAACAGATTTTAGCGCATGGTCAAATGCAGATGTTGCGCTTGTACAGATTATCACAATATCGGCAAGCCTGTCATAATTCAGGCTTTTCAATACTGATGGTACATCCTCAGAAGCATGAATTACTTCATCGGCACCAAACTTTTCTGCCGCCTTAAGCTTGTAATCATTAATGTCAGTTGAAATGATTTTCCCGGCACCCAGGGCGCGGGCAAGTGCAATATGAAGCAACCCCGACATACCGCTACCCATTACCAGGACACTCATACCCGGCTGTATACTGGCAACCCTCTGACCCCTTAAAACACATGCCAGGGGCTCGATAAAGGTGCCTTCCTCGTAAGATATATCATCAGAAAGAGTAAAAACACCACGGTCCACATTGAGTTCGGGGACGCGGATATATTCGGAAAACCCCCCGGGGTCATAATTTGTTGTATGTAATGTATGGCAGGCAGTGTGGTTCCCGCTTAAACAATAACGGCAGGTATTGCATGGTATATGGTGAGAGACAAAGACCCTTTGGCCCACTTTATAGTTTTTAACATTCTTGCCAACCTCAACTATTTCCCCGGCAATCTCATGGCCAAGGACAATTGGAGCTTTCTTTACCCTGTACCATTCCATTACATCGCTTCCGCAGATACCGCTGGCAAAAACCTTAACCAGTATATCACCGGGGCCAATCTTTGGTTGTGGGATATCTTCAATCCTCACATCATCGTTCTTATAATACATTGCAACGCGCATAATTCATTCCTGTTTAAAATAAAACACAGATAAAATTTGTTTTTTGAAAAACAAATTTTATCTACTTCTTTGAATCGTTAAATATATCCAGGGCTTCCTCTGGAGTTGCGCCATTATGAATTACAGCTTCCAGCCCCTTTGCAACCGCTGCAGCATTTGGATTCTGCCAGACATTTCTTCCAAGGTTAACACCAACTGCACCCCTCTGCATTCCATCATGGACAAACTCGAAAACCTCAAGCTCTGTTTCACATTTTGGACCGCCTGCCATTACTACTGGAACAGGACATCCGTTGGTTACCTTGTCAAAATCCTCGCACCAGTAGGTTTTTACAACCTTTGCCCCAAGCTCAGCAACAATTCTGCAGCAAAGTCCAAGATAACGTGCATCTCTCTTTTCCAGTTCTTTGCCAACTGCCGTAACAGCCATTACGGGAATACCATGGCGTTCACATTCATTCACAAGCTTTGAAAGGTTATCAAGTGTCTCCTTTTCATATTCACTTCCAATAAAAACTGACAAACCAACTGCACTTGCATTAACACGTATAATATCATCAATAGTTGTTGTTATTACTTCATTAGCTAAATCTTTACCAATAACACTTGTACCGCCGGAAACCCTTAGAATAATGGGGATTTTCTCATCCGGATCGATGCAGCTTCTAAGGACACCTCTTGTTGCAAAAAGTGCATCTGAATATTTCAAAAGGTCCTTAACGGTTTCACCGGGCCTTTCCAGGCATCTGGTTGGCCCCTGGAAATATCCGTGATCAATTGGCATATAAAAACAATGCCCGTCATCTCTGAAAAGCCTTGTGAGCCTGTTTCTCATACCCCAGTCCATATTATCAGAACCTTTCAGCTTTATCCTTCTTCCTGAACCCTGTTCCTGCGATGACATTTCCCCGGGACTTCTTGCTTCCAACATTCCCTCAGCGTCTGCCATATTCATACCTCCAAATATCTTGTTATATTAGTTTCTAATTTACAGTTAAATACTCAAATCAATTTTTACATTATACACTTTATGTAATGGTGGATCTAGAAGACATGCATTCAAGCAAAGATTAAGTGTTTAAAAATCCACTATCCATTTTCAAAATACATTGATTTCAAAAAAACATATGGAGAATCATATTATATCTAAATCAATTTTTATTTATTTTCAGGCCTGATTATTAAATAGCCCTTATTGATCAACCAGTGGTGAAATTGATACGTTGTGTATCTGCAATCCTTTTTGCAGATATTTCTAGTCTCCTCATATTCATCCGATCCCTCTCCAAGGGCATTTAGCTTAACCTGAATTTCACACTCAATATCATTACAGAATTCCCTTCTTTTATAATCTATATATC
>JBHPHB010000170.1:0-6099 GCA_042569985.1 Spirochaetota bacterium
ATGAGACGACAAACCTCGCAGGTATGTTTATACTTTGTTTTAAAAAAACAATCATGAGTAAACATACATTACTATACATACTGGGAAGCCTGTTCCTGGCGGCTTCAGTGCTGACTATTATTCCCGGAAGTGGTACGGGCCCGCTGAATTTCCTTGGATACCGGGCCATCTTTCCTTTTGCGCCTGTGAGCACCCTTCTGTGTCTTGGAATGGCAGTTTGTTTGTTTATAATGATAAGAAATAATACACATGCAGGTTATGAGTAAAATTATAATAGGAACTGGGAAATGAAAGTCATTTTCAAAATTACAAAATCCTTTTCTAAGGTTTCAATATCAAAAATAATTGGAGATAAAATCTATGAGAAAACTACTTATAATATCACTTATTGGAATCATGAGTATTTTTATTTCGTGTAAAGGAACAGACAGCACGGTTAATCCAATTGATACATCGGCTGCAAGGGTAATCCTTACGGCAGATGATTTACCACCATGTAATTCAAATTCTGATGGGCTGCTGTTTTATATTGTTAATGTAAGTGAATTTCAATATTGTGATGGCACTCAATTTCAGGTCATCGATTTATCAGGTGAAGATGGTATTGACGGCCAGAACGGCACGGACGGGATATCTGTAAATTGGCTCGGTTCACTAGATAATTCAACTTTGCTGGTAAGCCCCAATACTAATGATGCTTTTTACAGTACAGATAACGGCACTGCCTATATCTGGGATGGTGACAGCTGGGAAGTATTAGCAATGGACGGGAATGGGTGGATAGGCATAGACGGTTATTCCACGCTCCTTTCACATAGTGATGTTGAGCATTGTGTTGAGGCTATTGATGGAAGCCGCTGTCAAATGAAAACTGCCTTGCATGTTTCACTGGCAACAGGAATCCCTCTGAGAATAGATTTTAATTGGACCGACCAGGATTTATCATTTATAATCGAAAAAAATTTGAAGACACCGGGCTCTCAACAATATGATATGAACGTAACGTTCAAGCATGACGGCGGGGAATATAAGTCATTTGTCTCTCCCGAAGTACCCGTTTATAATACAGAAAATGATCCGGAATTTAATCCCAGTTACTCACAAAGTGGTGAAGAATTTCATTGGATGATTCAACAGGTTACAGATTCACAACTGGTGATATACATAAACCAGGCAAATCAGGTAAAACCCGTCGTCACTGAATCAGCCGGTATTATAGTTGAAGCTTATGTTAATGATGACTATACAGGGGATGACACAAATAGAACTATGTTTGTAACAATGGAGAATACCGGAGACCTTACAACTACTTATCTTGTAACTATCACTGAACTGCCGGATTATGTTGATTATGTAAATGTACAGCAGGTGTCAGTATTGCCGGGAGATCAGGTTACCCTGTTATTTGACCTCTATTATTTAGATCCAAACGTAATTGTCACTGACATTGTTTTGGTTACTCTAATGAGCGATATTGGCATGGAATATGATTCTGTACAAGTTGAATGGGATTATAACCAAACGCAGTAATTATAACAGGAGGATTAAAGGTGACAAAAAAACATTTACTACTATTTTTATCAATTGTGTTCATCTCATTGGGGTGCTCCACCGCTGCAGGGCCGCTGGGGTTCAGCATATTCAGTGCGGTTATTTTCTCTCTTGTACTGTACACAAGTGCATGCAGGGATAGTTCCAGCGGGGTTCCCGTTGTTCCCGGCATTACGGTAAGTGCCATAAGCGGAGATACCAATGAAACAGGAGGAAATGCCACATTTACCATCGTTCTCGATTCGCAGCCAACGTCAGATGTTGAAATAGGCCTTGCCAGTGATGATCCCGGAGAAGGAACAGTTGCACCTGCAAATGTAACCTTTACTCCGGGCAATTGGAATGTTGCTCAAACCGTAACAGTTGCCGGCGTTGATGATTCAGATGTTGACGGAAATATTGCATACAATATAATAACCGCTGCTGCAGTAAGTGACGACGATGATTATAACGGCATAAATCCCAATGATGTGTCAATAACAAATGTTGATGATGATAAAGCGTACAGGATTTTTGTTACTGATACAGAATATAACGGCAATCTCAGCGGAACAAGCGGTGCCGATACCCTTTGCGCCAATAATGCAAACAACCCCAATGACGGGGCAGTTTTCAAGGCCCTCATCGGCTCAAGCGACAGAAATCTCACACAGGACTGGGTGTTGAAGGCAAGCACGCAATATATCCGCCTGGATGATAATGCAATTATTGGTACAACAGATGCAAATGCAAAATTTACGGACCTTAATAATTCTTTGGCAACTGGCTTTGGTTCTCCCTGGACCGGACTTAATGATGATTTCAGTGTCAGCAGTTATAATTGTGAAAACTGGGCCTGGACTGGCAGTTTATTATATGGGATGAGTGGAAGTGTGCAATTTACAGATAGTAGAGCATGGAGCATTGGATATTCTGGTAACTATTGTGGTTATACTAATATCCTCATCTGTGTAGAGCAGTAACAATGAAAAATCATCAACAGCATTATATGGCAATAGCAGGGCTCCCATCATAATTTGAATAACGGGAAAGGGCGGGTCAACAGTACCCGCCCTTTTTATGCAGCTTTCTTGAAATGGGTGAGTGTTGAAATAAGGGCCTCCTGTACTTTTTGCGGAGTCCCGTCCTGCACAAAATACCCACGCCCCACTTGAATTTCAATTTCAATGTAATAGTCTATTGAAATTTTCTCCTGCAAGTTCTTTTTTTTGTTTTATAACTTTTTCGAGCCCTTTTTAAACATATTCTCCGCTTTTTAGGCGTTTTATGCAATTTGCGGCATCTACTTTTGTTTTTTGAAAACATCTTTCCTGCCCTTTTGAGGCATTTCATTCGCTTCGGCCTTGCTTCAGCTATGGTAAATGATGCACCAAAAAAAAAGAGAGTTAAAATCAGAGATAAAAATATTTTCATACAACCTCCTAAAAAAATAATAGTGTGATATATACAAAATTATTACCTTAACGCAAAGTTTGTATATTGTATCACAGGCGTCATGTATATTATTAGCATCAATTTACAGTTCTGTAAATCATTTTTTTTAAAAAAATATTCTTTCCGCTTAGACTTGTGCAGGGTGAAGCCGAAGTGCACTAAAATTTTGCCTGCATTTTAGCTTTTCGGCAGGGAAAAAATGGAGGGGCGGGTCAACAGTTCCCGCCTTTTTTATACAGCTTTCTTGAAATAGGTGAGTGTTGAAATAAGGGCCTCCTGTACTTTTTGCGGAGTCCCGTCGGCCACCCATACTCTGTAACCCCCGTAATTGCGCAGGGGTTTTTTAGTGTGGGATTCACATATTTGATGCACTTTAAGATTATTATAATTTTTTTTGTTGACGGAATAATATATAATCATATATTGTTAGGTATCCTGACATAAACTGGAAGGTTTTATTTGGATGATATTCACAGAAATGCACGGGAATATTAAATAACAGTATAAAGGTATTGGACATGAAAAAAATAATTCATTCATCAATGATATTCTTCTCTATTGTATTTGTAATTTTATTACTGGTACCCCAAACTTTCTCGGGAAGCAGGCATAACAGGAGCCAAAAGGCTATAGGGTTAAAATGGAGTAGGTTCCTGGGCTATACAAGTTACAACAAGGCAGAAAAAATCTGTAAAAAAATGCGCATGAGAATTCCTACTAAAAAGGAACTTATTCTTTTAAGCAAGCAAAAACTTAAATGGCCCGTATACGGGTGCAGCCCAAGAAAAGCCTGTAGATATATTTCATCTGATAAATGTTCCAAATATCGTTCTCCCACTACCGGCTGGGATATTTACATGGTAAGTGTCGATTCAGGTGGATATGCAAAATGCTGGGGAGAATATAGTTCCGGCAGGTTGAGGTGTGTTAAAAAGGATAGAAAGTCATCATGGAAAAGAAACAAAGGAAGCCTGTTAATTGAGGCAATAAGTAAAGGCAACCTTCGCCAGGCAAAGATATTATTAAAAGAAAATGCAGATATAAATTATAAAGACAAAACGGGTTCAACACCTTTGAGTGCTGCCATCAGTAAGAAATATTTTGCCTTTGCCATTGACCTGGTAAGGGCCGGGGCAAAGTTCCAAAAGGGCAGCAGTCTTCTATCCCTCTTGTCATCAACACCGCTATCCAGGGAAAATGGATCTGATAAACAATTTAAATTGATTAAAATGCTTATTAAAAGCGGAGTAAATGTCAATTCTTTGAACGATAGAAAATCAACAGCCCTTCACAGGGCAAGGTCTCTTGAAATGGTTAAGTTCCTGATAAAAGAAGGAGCCAATGTTAATGCCAGGGATTCATATGGCCGGACTCCTGTATTTGACCGCTCTCTTTCAATTACTATGATAATGGTAGAAAATGGGGCAAGGGTTAATGTTTCTGACAAGTATGGAAATACTCCGTTATTAATTGCCAGCCGAACAAACCAAAAAGACCTTATTTCTTATCTCCTGCAAAAAGGGGCATCTGCAAGGGCAGTCAACAAGAATGGAGTTTCCACCGTCTACATGTCGTGCTCAGATCATCGAAAATTGCGGGGGGAACGATTCTTTATACTTAAAAATCTGGTGAAATATGGAGCAAAGATTAATGCCAAAAAGAAGAGAGGTCATTCTGCATTTGCAGAGTGTTCAAGAAACCGATATGTCAATCTCCAAACACTCAAATTTCTTGTAAAGAAGGGGGGTGAGGTAAACCCCAAAAGAACCTCTAGCGGTTCACCACTGATGTTTGCCAGTATGCAGGAAAAATTCAGTAACGGTTCCAAAAAAGTTAAGTTTCTCATCAGTAAAGGAGCCAATGTAAATGCAAAAGACTCCAGGGGAGACAGGGCCATTCATTATGCGATTAATTATAGTATTGAAAATGTAAGGATCTTAATTAAAAACGGCGCCAATGTAAATGTGAAGAACAAAAAAGGGGTGACTCCACTGATGATGGCAGCAAAGGGATGGTATACTAAAATAGTTAAATTACTGGTAAAAAGTGGCGCAGATGTCAATGCCAGGGACAGACGGGGGCGCACTATATTTCGCAGGCAACGGAGAATGCCGGCTGACATGTATGAATTTTTAAAATCCAGGGGGGCGAAGCGCTGATTTTCCGGTTAAAAGAGATTTACCAATATTAATGGGTGCCATGATGATCCATGGACGGATCATTATAAAATTTTTTGGTTTGGGAAGTGCTCAGTATACAGATAAAATTCCTATATATCAATACTATAGGACACCTCCATCATAATTCTCCTTTTGTTTCAGAAAAGATTTTTATAAACAGATATTTAAATATTATTAATTATTTTGCTTCTAAGCGAGCTTATTGTCCCTGTTACTAATTTGTGCATCTTTCAATATAATAAAATAGTATCACAATTCTTGATATAGTGTTGAGAGTAAATGATTGATAATAATATTTTTTGTGTTGGTAACTACCCGGGGTAGGGACAAAATTTCGATATACCAAATAAAAATATAAAAGTTACTTGATTTCTTGATTATTAAAAAGTAAATGTTACTTAATATTATTATTGGAGGAGTGCTCTATGAAGAATAACATCTTTTTATTGTTTATCAGTGCTGTAGTGATTTCTTTCTCTCTTATTGGATTAGCCTGTGATGATTGTGATTCATGTGTGGATAAATCACCAACAGTAGCAAGTACCACACCTGCCAATGGAGCAACAGATGTGTCAGTCGCTACAACAATATCTATTACCTTTAGTGAGCCCATGGATGTAACAACAATCACTCATAATAATGGCTCATCAGATTGTAACGGCTCCATTCAAATATTAGATGATCCTCCTTCTGCTGGCTGTCGGGCTATCTTTTCAATGACTATAAGCAATTTGAATAAAACCTATACACTTGTAACATCCCTTGGGAATTCAAATACTTATGTTATTAAAGTAACAACTGATGTTAAGGATTCCTCTAACGGTAACGCAATGGTTGAAGAATTTACAAGTTCCTTTACAACTGAACCTATTTAATGGTACTATAATCTGTAGTGATAAATTGTACTGCATTGATGAGGTCTGGTATAATTGCA
>JBHPHB010000171.1:0-6032 GCA_042569985.1 Spirochaetota bacterium
TGGCCCTTACCTATTAAACGGGGCAGCCTCTGTGTTCCGCCTGTACCGGGTATAATTCCCAGCGATACTTCCGGCAGTGCAAGCTTTGCAGACTCTACTGCAATCCTCATTGAGCAGGAAAGTGCTATTTCCAATCCACCGCCCATGGCTATACCATTTATTGCCGCAATAACAGGCTGTCTTAATTTTTCCATGTTGGCATTAACCCGAAGCAATGCCTCATTCCACCTTAATATCTTCATGGGTGTCATTTTAGAGAGTTCTTCAATATCTGCTCCAGCCTGGAAGGCCTTTCCTGCACCTGTTAAAATAACAACAGTTATGGATTCATCTTTTTGAATTTCCGCCTGTGCATCGAGAAGTTCGTTTATCATAACCTCGCTAAAGGCATTCATGACCTTTGGCCGGTTAAGCGTTATCGTACAGAGCCGGTCCTTTTTTTCCACTATTATTGTTTCATATTTACTCATTTTTCTTACCTCTAGAAAACGAAATTATTGATAATAAATATTAAGAGCATAAAAGAATATTACATTTCCCGGAATGACTACCAGATGGTATATCCACCGTCAATAATAACAGCAGCGCCTGTCATAAAGCTTGATGCATCCGAGGCCAGGAGCACTGCAAGTCCCTTAATCTCATTTATATTTCCCAGACGTTTTTGGGGAACATTTTTATTTATGATTGCCTTTCCAACATCACTGGAAAAAAATTCTGTATTCATTGGTGTCTCAAAATATCCAGGCTGTATAACATTGACCTGTATATCATAGCGCGCCCATTCAAGCGCCATAACCTTTGTAAGCTGTACCATGCCTCCCTTTGATGCACAGTAGGCACTCATATTGGGAAAAGTAATTGTACCGCCAATTGACGCAACATTAACGATTTTACCGCCCTTTCCCCTTTCTTTCATCGATTCTGCCACGGCTTTGCTGACGATAAAGGCTCCCTTAAGGTTTATATCAAGAACCCTGTCCCAGTCGGCCTCCTCCATTTTTAATATGGGTTTTTCACTACCGCCAATACCGGCAGAATTATAAAGTATGTCAATACCGCCAAATTTTTCAACAACATCCTTTACGAGTTTTTCCACCTCTTCAGTGGAGGTTATATCACAGCGCATTGGTACAACTTCAGCGCCGGTTTTTTTATTTATTTCTTTCGCCGCCTCTTCACAAACCTCAATTCTCCTGGAACATATAACAATTGTTGCACCTGCATCAGCCAGCCCTTCGGTTATTCCAAGGCCAATACCTGTAGCTCCACCTGCAATTACGGCTACTTTTCCTTTAAGACTTAGATAATCAAGGCTCATGTTACTCTCCAGATTTAGGGTAAACTAAAATTTTAATATGCTTGTCTGCATTTTCCGTCAGTGCTTTTACACCCTCTTCCATGAAGTTATCGAGGTCAATACGGCCTGAAATCATATCATCAATTTTCACCCTTCCGTCAGCAAGATAGGCAATGGCTGCGGGAAATTCATCTTCATATCCCGTTGAAAAGGTCATTTCCTTCTCATGTCCCCATAATCTTATAAAGGGCACTTCAATTGGCTTAAGTGAAAGGCCCACAATACAGATAACTGCTCTACGGCCCGTTGCTTTAACGGCTGTATCAAAGGAAGCCTGGATGCCTGCACAGTCAATTGCCCTGTCTGCACGCAGTCCGTCAGTGAGGGCTGCAATGGCTTTGCCGGGGTCGGTTTCCATGGGATCAATAACGGCATTGGCACCCATACTGACAGCCAGTTTACGGCGTGCTTCCTGCGGCTCTACAACAAAAACCTTGGAAGCGCCTGCTGCTTTACAAACCTGTGTTACCAGGAGGCCGATTGGGCCTGCTCCGATAACGGCAACTGTATGGCCGATACCTACCCGGGCCTGTTTAACAGCCCTTACGGCAACAGCCAGTGGTTCCACAAAGGCACCTGCATCATCATTAACATCATCGGGTAGTTTAAAAATTGTATATTCCGGAACAACAGTATATTCAGCAAATGCGCCATCTAAAGCAAAACCAACAGTGCCAAGCTTCATGCACATGTTATATTCTCCCTTCTGACAATATGGGCACTTTCCGCAATAAATCAATGCATTAACTGTTACACGGTCACCTTTCTTTACCGATTCAACTCCCTTACCCGCTTCTTCAACTACAGCTGAGAATTCATGGCCTAAAACTACGGGACCGCCTTCCCTGCCTGTCAAAGGATGTGGTTTTCTGGGTATTATAAAAGGTCCGTCACGGTATTCATGCAAATCGGATCCGCATATTCCGCATGCCTTTACTTTTAGTAATACTTCCCCATCTCCAGGTTTTGGATTGGGTATATCTTCTACTTTTATATCGCCCTTTTCATGCCATACTGCTGCCTTCATATATTTCTCCTTTTAAAACGTTCTTTCTACTGTATTTTCAACCGCTTCAATAATATTATTCACATTGGGCATATAAGCCTGTTCAAGATTAAACGGAACAGGTACAAATGGAGCAGCAACTCGCGCAATGGGAGCATCCAGTTCATCCATCATCTCCTCAGCAACAGTTGCTGATATTTCCGCGCCAAATCCAAAGCTCTTAACTGCCTCGTGAACAATGATAAGCTTGTTTGTTTTTTCTATTGAGTTGAAAACTGCATCCTTATCCCATGGCTGGATTGTTCTGAGGTCAACGACCTCAACGCTTATTCCCTTTTCTTCCAGTTCAGCTGCTGCTTTAAGTGACTCATGCACCATTCTGCCGGCTGTTACAAGGGTAACATCATCTCCTTCCTTCTTTATATCAGCTTCGCCAATGGGTATTAGAAATTCCTCTTCGGGAATTTCGCCTTTTTTTGCGTGTAATGCCTTGTTTTCAATAAATATTACGGGGTTATCATCACGGATTGCCGATTTTAACAGCCCCTGGGTATCATAAGGTGTAGCGGGCATAACAACTTTAAGCCCCGGTATATGGGCAAACCAGGCCTCCAGGCTCTGTGAATGCTGAGGTCCGGCACTTAGGCCTGCACCTGCAGGCGCACGGACTACAATGGGCATGGTGTACTGGTTTCCAAACATGTACCTCATTTTAGCAATCTGATTAACCACACTGTCCATACAGGTAGTTATGAAGTCCATGAACATTATTTCAACGATGGGCCTGAGACCGCAGGAAGCAGCTCCCGCCGCGAGGGTCACAAAACTTGCCTCACTAATTGGCGTTTCAATGATCCGCTTTGGACCAAATATTTTGTGCAAGTCACGGGCTGCACCAAAGGCACCGCCTGAAACTCCCACATCTTCACCGATGAAAACTACATTCTCATCCCTTTCCATCTCTTCTTTGATTGCATTGTTAATAGCGTGAATATATCTGATTTCTTTCATAAGCTCCTCTTTTTAAAGCTCTTTAAGCATTTTTTTTATATAATGAATTTATACGGACTAGACGTAAAGTCCCTCCATCAGTTCTGATGGATCCGGAGCAGGGCTCGAACGGGCATACTCAACAGCCTCTTCAACTTCACTGTTTATCTTTTTAAGTATCTCATCAGCCTTTGCTTTTGTAAGGACTTTATCCTTTAACAGTTGGTCTTCAAATTTCAACAGGCAATCTTTTGAAGTTGCCGAATCAACATCCTTTGGATCACGGTATTTTTGAGGATCCCCAACATAGTGGCCCTGCCACCTGTGGCACTTAACCTCAATTAAAGTGGGGCCGTCACCCTTTCTTGCACGGTCTATGGCAGTTTTTGCTGCCCCATGAACCTCTAAAACATCATTATCAACGATTTCAGCAGGTATACCATAAGACTGGGCCCTGATAGCAATATCCCTGATAGACATGTGAGTGCTTTCCGGTGTAAACTGTGCCCAGCCATTATTTTCGCAGGCAAATATTACGGGCAGCTTCCAAATTGCAGCCATGTTAAGCGTCTCATGAAAAGTACCCTGTTCAGTTGCACCGTCACCAAAGAAAGCAACAGACACCCTACCGGGATCTTTGTATTGAGCTGCCAGTGCTGCTCCCGCTGCAACGGGAAGGCCAGCTCCCACTATTCCATTAGCTCCAATAATACCAAGGTTTTTATCGGCAACATGCATTGAACCACTTCTGCCCATGCAGAAACCGTTTTTCTTGCCAAAAAGCTCAGCCATAAAAGTCTTCAGTTCAATACCCTTGGCAATGGCATGTCCATGTCCCCTGTGAGTTGTGGCAATATAGTCATCCGGGGTTAGCTGTGTGCACACTGCCGCAGGTGTTGCCTCCTGGCCTATACATACATGCAAGAAACCCGGAATTTCTCCGGCAGTAAAAACATCACAGAGAGTTTCCTCAACCCTGCGCACCCTTACCATTGTTGTGTAGAGATTAATAAGATTTTCTTTTGTTAGTTTTGATTGTTCTGGTTTCTTTTGTTTTGATGTCATATTATTATTCTTCCTGAAAGTTTTTTGACACTAAAGTTTTATGACACTAAAAAGAATGGGCTCAAAAAATCAACAAAAAAATTTTTATGAAAAAGTGGTCATTTTTTTAAATCTGCCATGATTAATTAAATAAAATACACCTGCACTTCCTTAAATTAATATTGACATGCAGTCAAAATCTGCATTCATGATACAGGTTATAACAGAGGATTAATATGCATATGGCAATATTTACATTTGAAGTTCCTGAAGAAAAACAGGAAGAGTACCTTAAAACCACCAATAAAATTATAAAGCCTTTCTGGGAAGCAAATGGATGTGTTTCATATGAAGTATTTCAGGATTATTTCACAGGCCCCACCCGCTTTGTTAAGATCCAGTTTTATAAAGACAGGGAAACAATGGAACGATCCCTTGCCCTGGCCAGGAAAGATGCAAAGGGCAAGGAAGTTGTTGCTGCCTTCATGAAATATATAAAACCTGAAACACTTGAACAACGGAGGGTTGTACCTCTAATTGATAAAAACGGGATAGTATAAAACTATGACTAAGAAAAACAGTAAATCAAAATGGACAAGGGACCTCAGGGGCTGGCTTGAAAAGCTTGAAGACGAAGGTGAGCTTCAAAAAATTGGAGCCAGGGTTGAGTGCGGCGGTGAGATACAGGAAATAGGAAAGCAAATGTCCGCACGCAAGGGCCCGGCAGTTCTCTTCGAAAATATTGACGGATACGACGACAGCTGGTGCAAAAAGCTCTTTGTGGGCAGCTTAAACACGTGGAGTAAAGTGGCCCTAACAGTTGGCCTCCCCGGGAACTCCAAGTCCAATGAAATAACAGCAAAAATACAGAAAACCCTTAAAGCGGCCATTGATCCCATTACTGTTAAATCGGGCCCGGTTAAAGATAATATTATCAGGGGAGAGGATATTGACATCAATAAGATCCCCGTTCCCCACTGGCATCCCCAGGATAGCGGCAGGTACATAAACACATGGGCCGCCATTGTAACAAGGGATCCCGATACAGGAGAATACAACATAGGCGCGTACAGGGGGGTCATCCTGAATAAAAACCAAATCAGCGTATTTCTCCTTCTTACTCAGGGATGGGGCATGCATTATCATAAGTATATACAGCGAAATGAGCCCATGCCTGTTGCCTGCATATACGGATGGGACCCTTCCCTCATGCTTACGGCCGGTTCCCCCGTTACAACAATGAATGAATACCAGTGGATGGGGTCTATTCGCGGCGAACCTGTACCGCTAATAAAATGCGAGACAGTTGACCTTGAAGTTCCTGCATCTGCAGAAATCGTGATTGAAGGAACCATATCTACAGATTCAAGCACCTTCCAGCCCGAAGCCCCTTTAAAGGAAGTAAGCGGTTTATATGACGAAGAGAGGCTAATGCCCGTAATTGATGTTTCCTGTGTTACACACAGGGACGACCCCATTATGGTTGGTAGCGCAATTGGACTGGCACCCATTATTGAGGAACAGGTAATTACTATGACGGCCGGCGTAAAGGCAATCCTTCGCCATGCACTGGAACTGCAGGGGGTCCCGGGAGGCCAACTGTTAGGGCCACTTTACTCCACGTGTTTAAGC
>JBHPHB010000172.1:0-5991 GCA_042569985.1 Spirochaetota bacterium
TAACTTAATTATAGTCTTAAGTTCATTTATATTTGCTTGACATGATAAACATATTTTATAATGTAAAACAAATAAAAATAATTACAATAATTCCCATGACACCACTCAAGTTTACATAAAGGGACTTTTTACTACTCCATATCAATTGCATTTGTGATATTTTTATTTTCAAAAACATTAAACATAGGAGTTTATTATATGACAAAGGCTGAAAATGGTAAAAAAGTAAAAGTTCATTATACTGGTACCCTTAGCGATGGTACTGTATTTGATTCTTCCGTAGATAGTGACCCCCTAGAATTTACTTTGGGAAAGGGTGAAGTCATTAATGGCTTTGAACAGGGTGTTTTAGGAATGGAAATTAATGAAAAAAAGACAATCAATATATCTGCCCAGGAAGCATACGGTGAAAGAAATGATACCCTCATAGTAAATGTACCAAAAAACGAAGTGCCCGATAACATAACCCCCGAAGTGGGCCAGCAGTTAGTATTGCAGAATGAACAGGGTCAAAAAATCAATGTGGTTATCACAAAGGTTGATGAAGAAGGAATCTCCATTGATGCAAATCACCCGCTGGCTGGAATGGATTTGAATTTTGAACTTGAGCTATTGGAAGTAATTTAGTTTTACAATAATTTTCATCAAGATTTAGATTTGAAAAACTTCGACCTTTTAAATATAATAAAATTATACTCCGCGATATTTTTTATATTTTTTTCATTAACAAAATGTGTTGGCCCGGGAAACGGCTACGATATACCAATGGGCTATGGCAAGTGTTCCCAGCCTTTATTTGTGGGAAAACCTGCTTTACCTAAAAAACTTCCCCCGGTCAATATACCCAAACACCCCTTTCTTGCCCCCCAGGGTAAAAATGGCATGCACTCCGATTCATACATTTCAGGTACATATCAATGGAGCGGTCCATTGGGAAACAATCCCCGTGTAAAATCCTCTTCCCTATCGATTTTGGGCGGCCTCATGGCCACACTTGCCGTTGACAGCAAAGGCAGGCTCATTGGGGTCAGCGGAAACCTCTTTGACTTTAAGCTTTTGCTGTTGGACCCGGAAACACTTGAGATACTTGCAAGCCACTCTCTTCCCCAGAGGGAATCAACCAGGAAATTCTGGAGGACCCTGGACATGAGGGTCATAATGAAAGATACTTCAGGCGGGGCATATTTTCATCTGGACAAAAATGACCGTCCCATAGTTGTCAATTCCAATAGAGTTATTCAGATATTCAAAATTGAACAAACCAACGCTAAATTCTCCTGGAAAGTTGAAAAGGAATATGACCTTAACACTGCACTCTCAAAAAATGCCCTGGTAACTGATGCCATGCCCGATTGGAAAGGCAGGATATGGTTTGTCACAAGGTCTGCCGTTGTTGGACTTGTATACACTGACACCGGAATTATTAAAACATTAAAATTGCCCGGGGAAGAAATCCAGAACGCCATGGCTGTTGCCGAAGACGGTGTGTACATAGTCTCAGACCATGCTCTTTATAGATTTGAAGCGGACACTAAGACAGGAGTTCCCCATTTTACATGGAGAGAAAAATATGACCGCGGTACATCAATTAAACCCGGTTCCGTTAACCAGGGCTGCGGCACTACCCCTACTCTACTGAGTGATGGACTTATTGCTATCACTGATAATTCTGATTCTCGTGATAATGTTTGTATTTACAACAGGCTGCCAGGCCAACGGGGAAGGCGTTTAATCTGCAAAATACCTGTCTTTGATGAAAACCGCAGTGTCAGTGAAAACAGTCTCATCGGTTATGGAAAATCTGTCATTGTCGAGAACAACTATTTTTATACAAGCGGCCTGCCAACAGATTTCAATCCTAAAACACATGCCGGTGTCACAAGAATTGATGTTAACAAAAACAATAGGGGCTGTAAAGTAATCTGGGAAAGCCGGGAGGCCTCACAAACCGTTGTTCCAAAAATGTCAACAGGTAATGGGTTAATTTATCTTTATACAAGGTCAAAAAGTACACCTGATTCAATACTCTCCTGGTACCTCACAGCCCTTGATTTCAGAACAGGCAAAACTGTTTTCAAAATATTTACAGGCACAGGACAACTCTGGAACAATACCTGGGCTCCCATTACAATTGCACCTGACGGAACGCTCTATGTTGGAGTGTATAACGGCATTATTTCAATAAAAGACGGCGAAACTGACAGGCCCCGGAGAGAGATTAACGGCTGTATTTACAGTAACAAAAAAAATATTTAAAGAGCCCTGTAAAAAAAAGTTTACCCTGTTAAATTGCCGATAATATCAATATAAATCAGTCTAATATCATTTTTTTTTCAGAAATATTTCAATATTTGAAGATATTTACCCTTATTATTTTGTTTTAACATATGACTTTCCTTTTAATCCATAATTGCGGTATATAATATTGCATAAAGGATTATTGTTTTTATGATGTATTGGTTTGATTATATTTTTGTTAAAAAGCTGAAATTTTACTATATTATAAGGGTACTTTAATTTTTTAATCAGATGAAACAATAATTAAAAATTTAGGGAAACATTCATAAAATTCAGGAAACATAATAACCGACAATCGCTATGAATATAAACACATTGGAATTAAACAAACTATATATCGATATCTATCCGGAAAAATATTTTGATGTTGCCGAGAATAACGAGCTCCCTCAAAGTATGATTAGTTTTCTTGATGATAAAAATATTAAAACAATTATATGTGTACTTCCCAATGATGAAAATATCGATTACTATGATTTAAAAAAACTCTGCCTTGGGTTTGATGTTGATGTAACCGGTTTAGTTCTCGATTCACTTGACCCCGGCTTTTACAAATCCATAGAAGATACAATAATATTTGTTAATGAGAATATAGGCTCAAACAGTATTCTCCTGCTACCCTTCAGCACCCCCCACTATGCTTTTTTACTGAGCCTACTGGTTTTAGTTTATAAGGGTGCATCCATTGAAGATGCAATAGACAAAGTCTCAGAAAGGCATGGGGAACTTTTGGAAATCCAGGATTCTGATTATTCTTTCATCCAGGGATTCATTAAATTTACAAGAGGCAAATTACGGGAAAACTTCAAACAAGTTCAGGAAGAACCAGCACCAATTGATTATGAAAACATTACCGAAAGAGTCACCATTCTTGATGAAACAGATAAAGGTATAAATGACATTCAAAAGCCAATACCGGCAAATGATGCCGTTGAAGGTGACATTATCAGGGAAGTCATTGATTATAACGAATCCAGAATCGAGGATGAAATCCCACAGGACGAATACAAAGAAGACACTATTAAGGAATTAGAAACCGGAAAGGAAGATAAAAAAGAAATAGTCGAACAAGGTAAAATTAAAACTAAATCGGGCAAAGAAACTTACAGCGACAAATCACCCGCTTCATCCCTGCTGGGATTAAGGAATACAATTCGCACCAAGCTCATTTCAATAATATCTTTAATTATACTTTTTTCTTTATCCCTGATGATATTTCTTGCAACATATTTCTTCAGGGCTGATAATGAGATCCGAATAAAGGAAAGCAACCATAAAATTTCATCGGCAATTGAATTAAGCGTGAGGGCCAGCTTTCTGTCTACCATGGAAAGGGCACGGTTAATCGCTGCAACCATGCTCCAAAGGTTCAGCTCCCCTTCTCAGAAAAGATATTTCACAAACCTTTTCTTTAAAAACGAAAGGGACTATTTATTTGTGGGCATAGTCAAAAAATCTGGCAATTCAATAAACTTATCACGTTCCATATACAACGAAAACTTAATGAACGAGAAAGGAATACAAAAAAGTTCCATACGCAACAGTCTATATTTTAACACCAAATCCTACCTGGCCACATTTGAAAAGAAAATTTCTTTTAAGAATATATCACATATACTAAATATACCGGTTATATCAATTGCAATTCCCTTTGAAAGCTCCGGCAATGTCGATTCAATTGTAGTAATTTATGTTAAACTTGAAAAGTTTCTTCCCGCATTTAAATCAACCGGAATAACTGAAACTTTTATGATAAATGACCTTGGCGATGTTCTTGCCCATCAGAATCCAAAATTTATAATGTCAAACAGTAATTTCATCAACCTTCCCATCGTCAAGGCTATGCTAAAAAGCAAGCTTGATAACGGACAAAAAAGGTACGAGGATTCTGAAGGAACATATTACTTTGGCTCATTTAAAAAACTTGGTATCGGTGGTGTCGGTATTATTGCTACCGTGCAGGAAGAAATGGCATTCCAGGTTGTTTACAAAATTCAGAGAAGGAATATAATTATAACTCTGATAATACTTAATTTTGCTGTTCTCATTGTATACTTTTTCGGCAAGACTCTTACAACACCAATCCTGAGGCTGGTAAATGCTACTAAAAAAATTGAAGAAGGAATATTCTCAATTGATATATTGCCCACTTCGGGTGATGAAATTGGTACTTTGACTAAATCATTTATTTCTATGGGAAAGGGCCTGGAAGAACGTGAAAAGATGAAAGAAGCCTTTGGTAAGTTTGTAAACAAGGAAATTGCCGAGCAGGCAATGAAGGGTGAAATTAAGCTTGGCGGTGAAAGAAAAAATGTGGCGGTTTTCTTTTCCGATATCAGATCATTCACCGCAATCTCCGAAAGACTTGAGCCGGAAGAGGTTGTAGTTTTCCTTAACAAGTACATGACCAAGATGGTTAATTGTGTTAACATTACCAAGGGAGTAGTTGATAAATATATTGGCGATGCCATTATGGCAATCTGGGGTGCCCCTGTTTCCAGGGGAAATGACACAGAAAATGCAATAAATGCATCACTTTTAATGAGGAATGAACTCATTGACTTCAATAAAGACAGGGGTTCTGAGAGAAAACCTATAATTAAAATTGGCTGCGGCATAAATACGGGGGCTGTGCTTGCCGGCCAGATTGGTTCCGATGACAGGATGGAATATACCGTAATTGGAGATACTGTTAATCTTGCTTCAAGAATTGAGGCGCTTAACAAGCCCTTTGGTACGGATATTCTGATTTCCCAGGACTCATATGACCTCGTTGAAGATATATATTTAGTTGAAAAAATGGATAAAATTAAGGTTAAAGGCAAAAACGAACCTCAGCAAATTTATGCAGTTTTAGGAAGGAAAGATGATCCAGACAGCCCTAAAACACTTGATGAACTGAGAACTTTAATGAAAATTGAAGTGCTTGACCTTCAAAGACGGGCCTCTGATAAACCAGCTAAAATTGATGAAGAAAATAAACATGATATTATCAAGGAATGACATATCATTTATTATTGGCAGCTTCATATTTATAACTGCTCTATCCACAATATTATATTTTGATTTCAGCACAAAAATTGATATTGGTGACGCGCAGAAAATTGGCACAATTACATTTAAAAAAAGAATTGCCCAGAGGAAATACAAGAGCCAGATTATATGGGAAAATATAGCCAAGAACGAAACCCTCTATAACCATGACACCATAAGAACAGCAGACATGTCCGATGCCATAATCAAGCTCATTGACGGAACCATCATAGAACTTGATGAAAATACCATGATTCTCCTTTCCCTTTCAAAGAATTCGTTCAACATCGATTTTTCTCACGGAGGGATTGCGACAAAACGTGATTCAATCAAGGGAACTGACATTAAAAATCTTGAACTTAAATCAAAGGGAACCACCTTTGCAATTAAGAAAAGTGATTTAAAACTTACAAAACAAAAAAACAAGAATATGGAGTTAACAGTAAATTCCGGAAAGGTTACACTTACAACAAAGGATTCAAAAAAGATATTGGATAAATCTCAAAAGGCAATCCTCCTGGATAGCGGTAAACTTGATAGGATTTATAAATTACAATTTACTCTGAGCAAACCTGATGATGGGACCTTTCTTACCACGCCTGGATCCAGGGCTAAAATTAATTTCAGCTGGGAAAGATCGTCGAAAACAAAACTTCAGTA
>JBHPHB010000173.1:0-5937 GCA_042569985.1 Spirochaetota bacterium
GGGCATTGATGAATCTGTAATAAAATCGGTATTTAAAAAGGGCTCATTAACTCCGGAGGAAGCTAAAAAGACAGGCCTCGTTGACAAGGTGATGTATCCCAATGAGGCAATAGATGAAAGTGCCGGGGATATGTATATTGTCGGGCTGGGTGAATATATATCAGACAGGAAAAGAGTTTATCTCTGGGGGGCTGTTCCCGGGATTGCAATTATATATGTAAACGGTGCAATTGTTAGGGGAAAAACACCCGGGGGGGACTATTTTGATTCCATGGGTGATGAAACTTACAAGGAAATGCTTGAGGATGTTTTCAGTGACTGGTCAGTTAAGGCAGTTGTCATCCGAATTGATTCAGGCGGAGGGTCTGCAACTGCATCTGATTATATGTGGAATACCCTTGCACAGTTGAAAAAGACATATAAAAAGCCCGTTGTTCTGTCATTTGGAAACATTGCCGCTTCTGGCGGATATTACATCTCCTGTTCGGGCGATAAGATATATTCAAGCAGGGGGACTATTACCGGTTCCATAGGTGTCATTTTTGGGAAGATTTCATTGAAGGAGATATATGCGAAACTGGGTATTAGCAAAGATGTAATTAAGATGAGTGAATTTTCCGATATCTACTCAGAATCGAGGGAGCTAACTCCCAGGGAAAAGAAACTAATACAAAGCGGCATCGATTTTACATACAAAAGATTCACCGACAGGGTTATGAAATCCAGGGGCATAAAAGAACAGGATATTCCGGGGGTTGCAAGGGGAAGGGTATTCACGGGGAGCCGGGCGAAAAAATTAAAGCTGGTCGATGAAGTGGGTGGACTGATAACCGCAATTGAGTATGCCAGGTCTTTATCAAAAATTGAAGATTATTATAAAATAACAAAGCTTCCCGATGATAAACTGTATTTTGGAAGTTTGTTCAGTTCTTCCCAGAGCAGGTTATTGTCAGAATATTTTAAATCAATAATTCAGAATATGAATATGTTGAGATTTAAAAATGAAAAATTCCTCTATCTTTATCCATATATAGTTACCATACGATAGTCCATCCATGGACTATCTTTCTGCTTTTGATGCCAATTCCAAAAAATTACCTCCTGTAATTTTTTATAATTTTGAATCAGTTAAATAGATTACTATTTAATATTAACAAAATTATTGACAAATAATTCCCATTATGCTATAAAAAAATTTCAGTGAAGTTCCTCCTGACAGTTGGTTTTTGTTAATGCCGGGGGCATCAATGTTTTTAATGGGGATACTAAAATGAATCTATTATTAGCAAATAGCACAAAACCTCTTTATGAAGCCGTTAATAAATCGATTAAGGGAACGGATATAAACCTTAAATTATCTGAAGATATTGAATCAATTTTTGATGATATACATAAGCATACCCCCCAGGTTGTTATTATAAACCAGGTAAAGGGGAATTTTGATCTTATTTCCATATGCAAAAAAATCAGGCGGTTGAGAAAGCCCAAATATATTTCAATAATCATTATTACCAAGAGAGAAATGCAAAAGGGGATTGGTGAACTTATTAAGGCAGGAGTTGATGATTTCATATTCAAGCCTTTTAGTAAAGAGGAACTTGCATTAAGGATTGGCATTGCTAAAAAGAATATGGCCATTCAAAATTCTCTTAAGAATACAAAAAAGAAGCTTATCCGCCTGTCAACGGAGGATTCCCTTACGGGCCTTCTTAACAGGAGGGCTTTGTATGATGAGATACTGAGGGAGATGGGCAGGGCATCAAGGGAAATGAAGTTTGTTTCAACGGTAATGGTTGAAATACTGGAGTTTGATCATTTGATGGAGAAATACGGCTCAGAGATTGCCAATGATATCCTGGTAAAGATGAGTAGAAGGCTTAAATTGTCCTGCAGGCCATATGATAAAGTGGGCAGGTACAGCCCCATTGACTTTGTTGTATTTATTCCCGATTCAAATAAAGGGGGAGCCCAAAAAGTGGCCAACAGGATATTGCCCGAACTTATAAATGTTCCCTATAACATAAATGGAAATAATATCAGCATAAAAGTTAATGTTGGCATTTCAGAGCTTAACAGTGACGATGTTGTAAGAAGGGAAAACATTGACGATATTTTAATGAACGAAGTGCTCATGGATACCATGATTAAGCAGTCCGAATTTGCCGTGCAGAATGCAAATGAAAAGGGAAGCGGAATTATTGAAGTTTATTCCGGATAAAGCTAATTTTAAAAATATTTAATTAAGGCACAAAGGTTCGAAGGTTATCCATATATACTAAGTCAGCTCCCTGGTATGGCAGCCCCCCGGTTCTCCAGTCTTCCCAAACAAGAATTGCTTCACTTCCGTTGCTATGAGATATAATCTGGGGATTGATCCAATCGTCATTATAATAGTTTAGCATTATGGTCACACCGTTTTCATCATTGGTGCCCCCCGTGTTGGCCCTCCATAAGACGTCTTTTGCTCCTGTAGATGCATCAATCTTCATACCGAAGATGCCGTAGCCCACACCTGAGGTAAACCTGTCATCCTGCCAGATGATTATTGCATCGGTCCCGTCATAATAGATTGATGGATCTTTCTGGATGCTTGTGCCCAGGCTGGTTATGCCAATGGGGCCCCAGGAAGTTGTACCTGCTCGGATAGCCCATATATTATTATTCACTTTTGCCACAACAATAATGTCATCTGAAATTGGATCATAGACCATCTTTTCTTCGGAAGTATTGGTTGTGCCGCCATCATTATCCAATGAACGCCCGTTAATTCCCCAAAGACGGGTACCGGAATTATTTATGCGCTGAGCGTGGATATCAGTGCCATGCCTGTAAAGTACAACCAGGCCTCCGTTTTCATCGCTCTGGACATCAATAATTGCTTCATTGTTTGCTGTTTGAGTGTCAATTTCGGTTGTCCACTGTGTCTGCCCACTGCCGTCCACAAGTTCCGCGAATATATCATCACCTGTAGTGGTCCTGTAAACAACCAGTGCGTTGCCATTACCGTCTGGTATGGCTTTTGGAAGCACTGAATTAGCTTGAATTGTGAATTGAGCAACCAGTTCCAATGGAGGGGCTCCGTCAATTGTTAAAATTTTACCCATCACACTTCCGCTCTCCTGCCAAACGTAAAGAATCCCCCGTTTTCTAATTATTATATACCTGTCTGTATTATCAAAGGACGCATCCTTTGAAAGGGTGAGGTCGTTTGCAGTTACATTGGTAACCATGGCATATTCACTGTCAGTAATATTATACACAACGTCGCCAACATTTACGATGGGAGCAACGGTAAAGTTATTACCGCTATCAACTAAATGTCCCGCTGATGTGCCAGTTGCAAGGCCGGTGTCTATAATGTCATTTTTATCGGTAAGGGCTGTGTTGAACCTGATAATATTGTAGTTTTCATTATCCGAGAATATATCAGTATCCATGTCAAGGGCCCGGTTATGTGTTGTATAAGTAGTGTTATCAATTACGGCAAGATTTGGATCAATGGGATTGGACAGATCGGTGTAATTTATAACTATATCTCCGTTCAGCACACCTGAACCGGGGAAGTTTGCATCATTGTCATAAAGCCTGTTTGTTGGGGGAGTATCTGCAGTCCCATTTGTGCCGGTATAGTCATATATGGTTATTGTATCAGTGTCCGATACTCCCATGCCCCAATCAACTGTGATACGGTAAAATGTGGTAAGGGGCTCTGAGTCCCAGTGTGTTGTGCAAAAATCGTCATAAATAGCAAAGGTTTCGTTTCCGTTCGGGAAAATATCGTCTGAAAGCTGTAATTCAGTATCTGATATAACAGAAGAAACGGTTGCATAAGCATTCGTTCCTGTTTCAACCACCAGGTCACCGGCGGATACGATTCCTGTCCAGCCCTGGGGGTCATAAATCAATGTGTCTACTACAGCGCCATTGGCCGTGCCGCTGGTTACGAGTCCAATATTGTTTAAAACTTCATAATTATCACTTGTGGAGAAAATGTCTTTATCAATATCCAGGGTATCATTTCCAATACCTGTAATGCTGGCATAAAATGTTTCATTGGTATCTTTAACAAAATCATTTGTATCCAGAAGGGGGAAGGCAGTGAAATCAGTGCTGTTATCTATGAGTTCCAGGGAATTTTGATCCGTTGCAGTTCCCGTTGAAATTGTCTGGTTGATCCCATAAATCTCGTAATCCTCATTTCCCCCGGGGAATATATCATTGTCCAGGGTGAGTTCGGTTGCCGTTACTGCGAGGACCACTGCATATTCATACGTACCTGTGATTTCAACTACCATATCGCCCACTGTAACACCGGCTGAAATAAAGTCACTTACCCATAAGCGGTTTGCCTGGTCTTCCTGGGCAGAGCCCGTATCGATGGACCCGCCGGTTGAATTTATTAGCTCAATATTTGTTATGACACCGTAATTTGTACCGTCAAAAACAATATCTCCCGCATCCATCCAGCCGGGCCTTGTATATCCATGTTCTGTATAAATTACAGAACCGCCGTTACTATAGGCTGTGCTGTTATTCATTAAATGATCTTCAGCAGTAAATGTTGAATTGGTTGATGAATCCCCAATGCGGTAAGTATCACCGGGTCCGATAATATTTGCATCCTGGCCAACAATATAGAAGAAGTCCTGTGATGAATTATTCTCAATCCTGGTTCCCTCATTGTTGACAGGGTCGTATATAATATCTCCGTCAATTAGGACGTTTAGAAGCGCATCGTGGTCAAAGAAGGGGAAGTTCAGGTTTTCCGATTCCATCTCGGTTGTGCCGCTTGTGATTGAGGACAGGATTCCTGTATAAACTGGTATTGCACTAATTTCGGATCCGATGGCATTAATTTGAAATCCCCGGTCGGTGGCCTCGTCGGAATCTACACCCCAGTTGATAATATTTCCCCCTGAATCAAGCCTTTTAGCATATATTCCTGCGCCCCCCAGTGAAGCAAAAATTATAACTCCGCCCACTTCATCCTCAACAGATGATTGATAAATAAAATTCTGTCCCCCTTCGGTAAATATTGCATTTGGAGCTGTACCATTCCACAGTTTAGCAAGTGAATTGTCGAAAAGCTGCCCGTATAAATGGTAATTGCCCGAATTGTTGTCGGTCCAGAACATAAAGGCACCGCTGCTTGGTACCGTCTTTTTCTGTGGAATTGAATAAAGGTTATTCTGATGCAGGGGGTTGCTCCCCGAAAGATTTGCTATATCATCGGGTGATTCTGTTGTTGTGGTATTAAACTGATCGGTGGTGCTGGTTATACCGGGAATGCCAACTATATCGCTGTATTCAACTTCGAACCAGTATCTTTGCCCCGGGTTTAGCCCGGTGAGGGTTACGGAATGGATCGAATAATAGGATGAATTGATATCACTGGAACCGAAACCATCACTGGCACCAAAATTCAATGAATGGTCCGTTGGTTCATTTGTTATCCAGCTTACAATTGCAGTTGTATCGGATACATAATCGACATTTGGTCCGTCAATGATGTTTGGATCTCCACCCACCGGGTCGAGGTCTGTGGCCGTTGTGGTGAAAGTCCAGTTTGTACCTGCGGAAAGTGAATTACCCGATAGATCTTTTATGCCCGTTGTAACCCATACTTCATATAATGTGTTAACTTCGAGATTAACAGTTGGAGTGAGGGTGGCATTATTTGACGAAATGTTATAGGAATAGTTGGCGGGAATCCTTAACCCGTCACTGTCCCTTTCAAGGTAGAATGTTGAACTGTTTATTGTAGACAAATCAATTTCACCTGTTTCGGTAAATACAATGCTGATAACAGGTGCAACCAGGGGGATATCTGTTCCCGTGGGATAGTTTGTTCCACCCGTTATTGCCGGATTTGTAGAGTCACTGTCACTGCCCGTTGTAAAACTTCTTACCCCGGCATTATTAAGGGCTACACCATCC